>DAOVRZ010000007.1:0-88992 GCA_030627905.1 Halanaerobiales bacterium | reverse complement strand
CCTTCGTTATCCCACCTTTGAAGTGTCTTAACTGACACATTCAGCATTTGAGAAAAATCTTTTGGTTTATAATTCTTTTCCATATATATATTCTATCACACTTGTATATATTTTTCAATACTTTACTTTACAGTTTGTTGCTCCTTATGAATTAAACACGACAAGAGGAAAATATCCACTTGCCGCATAAATCCTAATCTTTTTAGTTTTTCGTTCTTTAGAAATTTATAAAACTAAAATCTCTACTTCCTCTTCTTTGATATACTTCGTAAAACCTAAAGATTCAGCAATTTTTCCAGATCCAATATTCGTGATCTCAAAACGATATTGTAATATTTTATCATTATCAATCCCCCATTTACAAAGGGCTCCCACAACAGTTTTACCAAGACCCTTTCCCCTGTACTCTGGATGAGTCAGAACACCTATGTCTACAATATGATCACCCCAAAAAATAAAACTTGCTACCGCGACTAATTGATCCTCATAAAAGCAACCAAAAATAACCGGATGATCAATTTCAACAAACGCATACTCTAATTCTCTTTTAGTACAAGCACCGTTTAAAATCTCAAGGTATTGATTATCTTTCTTATCTAACTGACGAATATTAAATTTTTTATCTAATGTCCCAAGAGAAAAATTTTCAGGAATTAGATAAGTTACATAGCCTGGTGTAAAAATAAAAACATTATCTTTTCCAAAAAACTCTTTCAAATCACCAACCAAAATAGCTCTTGAAATTGAAGATTCCTCTATTAAACTTTTCACTTTATTTAAATAAAGCGGATCTACTGCTACTAATGAACAATCATCCAAATAGCTAATATAAACCTTTTTTGAGCCTTCAAGATGATCTATTGAATTAACAATTGTACGTCCTTGAGCAATATCTTCAGGATTACAATTATAACGATTTGCCCAATACTCTTTTATCTCATGCTCAAATTTTTTATCCATAATCTCACCTATTCTTTGAATGGAAACGAATTATCTCTATGTAACGATCTTTTACCTGGTTGACAATAGTTTCCCAATTTTCACTAATTGTATGTTGTGCATTTTCTCCGATTTGAGCTAATTTGCTCATATCTGAAGTAACTTCAAATATTTTTTTTGCATATATTTCAGGATCATTTTTCGTTAGATAGCCATTATAATTATTTTCAATTTGTTCAGCCACACTAGAACCCTCAATAACTACAGAAGGACATCCCATTGCAGCGGCCTCTTGAACAACGATCCCTCCAGTATCGTAAAGAGAAGGAAATAAAAACACATTAGCACGATGAAAAATTCCTTTGAGTAATTCTCGATCTGTTATCATCCCCATAAATTGAACATTTTTTTCTATATTCAACTCATTAACTAATTGTTTTAAATCTGGCTCAGCATAACCTTTTCCCACAAAAATCATTTTAAACTCTACTCCCATTTGTTTTAGACATTGCAATGAATGTAGAAGCATTTTTAAATTTTTCTGCCAAACTTGTTGGCCAACATAAAGAAAAACGAGTTCCTCTGGCTTAACTTTTAAATACTTATTAGAAAGTTCAATAGATTTTTTTGGATCATTAATAGGAACAAAATCTGTTCCATTATAAACCACATCCACTTTTCCTTTAAAACCATAATCTCTTAGAGTTTCTACAGCAGATTGGCTTACAGTCCACACATGATCAACTGAATTAAAAAAACGGATTACATTTTTAACTCCCAATCGAGCAAGAAGATCTATTTTTACTGCTTCTTTAAAATCATCATAAAACTTCGAATGGAAAGTTGCTACAATAGGGATTCCTCTTTTTCTAGCAAGGCTTAAAGCCAATTGACCAGAGCTAAAAGGACTATGAGCATGTACTAGATTAAACGGAATATTATTAACTCTTTTTTTGATTGAGAAATCCAATTTTGGAAGTCCGACTCGATAAGGTGGACGAACCACAAGGGGTAGAGATAAATAACGTAAAACCTGAAACTCCTCAACATCTATGTAACCTGGAAAGCTAGGAGTTACCACATAACTTGTATCATCATTTTTATTCAACCAGTAAGCATAATTTTTAGTTACATTTGCAACTCCATCCATAACTGGAGGAAATGAGTCATTAAATTGACCGGTGATTAACTTCATATTCCCTCTCCTTTGCATAATTCTTATCACTTACTTAATAACTCACGACAGTACGCTTATAATTCCTCTTTCTGCAATAATTTTATCTTTTGAGTTAAGACCCCCACTTCTATAAGTGGTGGGAATTGTTTTTAATCTTCAGTGGGGGTAGAATCCCCTACTGAAGCCCCGATGTTCAGCTTTAGCTGGACGAGTTCACTAATAACGTAAAAAGCTTCTACATAAGTATCCTCTTACATAGAAGCTTTTAAAATTTATAAATATTTTAAATTGATAATGTCTCAACATGTTCAGCATCAGCCCAGAGACGTTCCAAATTATAATATTCTCTTTCCTGCTGACGGAAGATATGCACAACAAAGTCACTATAATCAAGAAGAGTCCAGATTCCTTCACGCTTTCCTTCCACTCTACGCGGAAAAACTCCCTTTTCCTCCAAACGATCTTCTACTTCGTTAGCAATCGCTTTAACCTGAACAGCTGTCTTACCACTACAAATTACAAAGTAATCTGATATAATGGAAATCTTAGAGATATCCAATGCTATCAAATCTAGCGCTTTCTTATCATCAGCAGCTTTACAAGCCACCTGAACCAATTCTTTAATCTCGTTAACTGACAAAGAATCCCCTCCTGTACTTTTTTCGTTTACTATAATATTATATTACAAGACCACAATAATGGCAATATCATTTTTTAGGACTTACTAGATAAATCCTTCCCCACAATTACCAGAGCATCTAAATTTTCATAAGTGCTATCATTAGCATACGCAGATTCTTCAACAGGTATAACTTCTGCATTCATAATTTTTACCAATGTATTAATTTCATCAGTTATTTCATTGGTATAAACCACTACAGTCTTTTGATAGTTATAATGATCAGCATTAGAAATTTTATTAACTCTAAAACCATGCAATTTTAAATCCCGAGAAACATCCAATGCTCCACGTGCTACTCCATTCCCATTGAAAATACCAATTCGACATTTACTGTTAGCAATATATTCTTTACTTGCTATAATATCATTTACTAGTAACTCAGTTTTTTGTTGATCATGAATAAAATAAGAAATTCCGTTAACATAAGCAGGTTCACCAGGAATCTGTGCTGTTTTAATATTTTCACCTTTAATATCTTTCACTAATTTTGCAAGGTTCATCATATCTTTCAAGGACATATTAGTCTTAATACTATTGGTCAATTGAGAAATCAATTGAGGTATCTTTAAAATTGTCTCTGGATTGAGAAACTGATCAATTGCGGCATGAATAAATTTCTGTTGGCGCTCTATTCGCCCTAAATCAGCACTAATGTCATCTCGATAACGAACATATTGTATCGCTTTTTCACCATCTAATACTTGTTCACCTTTTTTAAGATGAATATGCAAATCACCTGCATTATCATCATAATCCATATCTTTTGCAATATTAATCTTAATCCCGCCTAATGTCTCAATTATTTCTGTAAAACCATTAAAATTAGTTGAAATATAATAGTCTACTGGAACACCTAAAAATTCCCTTATAGTAGACATAGCCAAATCAGCACCACCACTTGCATAGGCACTATTTACCTTAGAATGCAGGGTATGACCTGGAATTAACACCCGTGTATCACGTGGAATACTTACAATACCAGCAGCTTTTTTTTCTAAATCTAAACTTACCAACATCATGACATCTGATCTTGGAGAGCCATTCACTTTTGAATCATAGCCAATCACCAAAATATTAACTTTAGAGATTGGTACAAGTTTATCACTGAAACTCGTAAATTGTACCTTACCATAAAAAAAATCATATAAAAAATATGCAAATAATCCTGTGAATAGAATCATTATCGCAAGAATTACAGACATAACTACTTTCCATCTACGTGTGTGCAAGTTACGTTTAGGATTTTGTCCATTCACTGCAGTGGAGCCTTTAAAATCAACTAGATCATTTCTTTCTTCCATCATTTTTCACCCTTTCTATTAGAGCATTTCTCGTTTCAACTGTACGCAGATGAATCAAGTTATTTCTATTTATCTCATAAATAATCGTTCGTTCGGTTGCCATAATAATTGCCTGATCAAGATCAATAAATGCAACTTCTCTTACTTCTTCAATTCCTGGACAATCTCTGTTTGGTTCAATATAATCTGCAAGAAAAATAATCTTGTCCAATAAAGTCATATCTGGAGTACCTGTAGTATGGTAACGGATTGCTCGCAAAATCGCTTCATCTTCTATACCAAAATCTTCTTTGGCAACCACAGCGCCAACTGGCCCGTGCAATAAAGCCTCTACTTCTCGTTCCATGTCATCTACTAATATATCAGAACTTTCCAACCGGTGCAAGAGGTTTAATTTGGATAAACATTTCGCAGAATCATGGAGTAATGCTGCTAGTCTAGCTTGCTGGGTAGAAACACCATAATGTTCAGCTAACTGTATCGCTACCTTTACTACTCCAAGGGTATGTTGATAACGACTAGAATCAAGCATCTGTTGTAATTTTACGCAAATATCATCATAAACCATGATTTAAACTCCTTCTGATTGATTTTTATGATACAATTTATTTTTTTTAATATATGCCTCTGTAGTTGGATGAACTTGATATTTGATTGTTTGCCCTGATCTTACCCGATTTCTAATCATCGTAGAGGAAATGCCAATCCCAGGAGTTTCGAGGAGAAAAATCCTCTCCCTATTTTTTAAATAAAATTCTTTTTCCAATCCTTCAAAAGAATATCCAGGTCGAACAGAAGCTATAAAATAAGCAATCTCCAGTAAATTTTCTGGACTCTTCCATGTGTCAATCTCTACAATTGTATCTGCACCTGTAATAAAGTAAAGCCGATGATCTGGATATTTTTGATGAAAATATTTTAAGGTATCAACAGTATAAGATGATCCCTCACGTTCTAATTCTACTCTAGAGACCGTAAATAATAGATTATCCATTGTAGCGAGAAGTACCATCTCGTATCTCATTTCTGCAGGAATAATATCTTTGCCTATCTTATGTGGCGGAATTTTTGAGGGTATAAAAATTACCCGTTCTAAATTAAAATGATCGGCAGCACATGCTGCTGTCACTAAATGACCATTATGTATAGGATCAAACGTCCCACCCATGATACCTATTGCTTTTTGTAAACCCTTTTCACCACCCATAATTAAATCCCCCTGTTATAATCTTATCTATAATCATTAGTTTTATTATACAACAAATTATTCCTTGAATCAAAAGGGAATTAGTATTATTTGAACAATGTTATTTCTTTTTTTTATAGTGCTAAAGTACCACCAATCCTTATAAGCAACTGATTAACTATATTACTTATAAAGCAAAAAAATATGGATTAGAAGTAATGACTCAGGAAGAAAGCTATACATCAAAATGTAATGCTCTGGCATTTAAAGAAATAAGAAAACATGATGTCTATAAAGGAAAAAGAGTAAGCCGAGGAATGTTCCTATCTTCTACAGGAAAAATCATCAATGCGGATGTCAATGGAGCTCTAAATATCTTACGAAAATGTAAAGGCGACTTCTCCATTCAGGGAATAGTCAATAGAGATTGTGTGTTTCAGCCCAAAAGAAGTCTAGAAGATCAAACTTCTTTTGAAGTTCCCACTTCTAAGCAAAAGCGTAGGTGGCGAGTAGTTTCACCACCCCATCTTTGATACTCAAGCCTCCAATTTTTGGTCTTCTACCTTTCTTGCTTCTTCTCTCTTCATCTTACGAATTCTTTGAGTTATCAATCCGCCTAATCTGCCAGCCTCTTTAGCACTTAGACCACCCCAACCACATTTACGAACTTTTTCTGCTAAACCCATTTCATAGGCAACCTCTAATTTTATCTCTAATAAAGTTATATCATCTACAGTATATTTTCCTTTAGACAAATATCCCACCTCCCTTTTTATTGGTATTCTTTGCAAAGGAAGATGGGTTTATACCTTTTAACTCAGTTGTCTATTCCAATTTTTACCTACTAACCTTCAATATAAATCTTTTCTTCTATTGCATCATCAAATTTATCCGAATTCAAAGTAGTCAAATAAAGGCCAACCAGAATCAGAATTCCCCCGATTAGAGTAAACACTGGGGGTGTCTCTTTAAGTATTACCCATGCCAGCAGGGTAGCTACCACTGGCTCAACCAGCATGCTTGCTGAAACAACTGATGCTTGTAAATATTTCAAGGCCCAGTTAAAGGATGTATGACCTACTAATGTTGGAACTAATGCTAACATAAACATACTAAACCAGGTGAGATTATCAAACCCCACTAATGAAATCCCATAACTAAGGATATATATCAATAAAAAGATAGAACATATACCATAAACCATAAATATATAGATTCCTAGAGACATAGACTGACGAAGATAACGACCACTTAAGAGATATCCTGCAGCCATCACTGAACCGATTAAAGCCATTAAATCACCATACAGATGGGTAGAACTCAAAGAAAGATCACCTGCTCCAATAATTAAACTCCCCACACAAGATAGAGCAATACCGCACAGTAAAAAAAGGCCTGGTCGTTCTTTTAAAATAAATCTTCCTGCAATGGCTACAAAAATTGGCTGAGTTGTCACAAAAACTACAGAACTTGCCACACTCGTATGATCAAATGATGTAATCCAGAAAAAGAAATGTAATGCTAAAAAAAGTCCGCTTAAAATACAAAAGAAAATCTGCTTAGAAGTTAGCTTTTTTAATTCCTTGCCATACCGAAATAAAACAAAAGGAGACAAAATCAATGTAGCAATCCCCATTCGATAGAAAGCTATAACAGGAGCTGGGGCATCGGCAAGCCTAATAAAAATAGCTGCAAAGGAAACTGCGATAACTCCAAAGACAAGTGCTAGATATGGTGGAAACCTTAATTTCATGATACCCCTTCTCCCCCCAACTTTAATTCATAGATAAAAACGTTAGGCTCTATCCTGTCTTCCCAAGGTTTATATCCTAAATCTAAATAAATTGACTTTACTCTAGATGGGTCTGGAATCATTGCAGCCAAAAATTCAAAATCCTTATCAATTGCATCTTGATGTGTCCAATTTAATAAAGTTCTGATAGCCTTATCGCTTCCAGTTGAGATAACGATGTAATATGCATTATCTTTTCGATGGTCTGGATAAACCATGATTGCACCATCAATCTGCTCATCTTCCTTTATATAATAAATATGACCTCGTTCAATCGCTTTCAATACTTCATCTCTCGACAATGTTTTAAAAAGCCAACCATACCCCAAAAATTCCTGAGAAATGTTTTCATCATCAAAAGAGTTTAAAAAGAATTCAATCAATTTTTCCTGATCTGCAAAATCTGGATTCGCGTGGATTACCACACCTTTCGAAACAGATTTTGAAGAATCAACTTTATGTTCAACAAAGAAGAAATTAGCAATCTTTTTAAAACCGTAACTCTCAATAACATGAATACTCGCATAATTTTGATAATATGTACTCAAACGCAAAAATTTAAAACCCATCTGTCTGCCTTTTTCAATATAATATTCATTCATTTTTTTAGCATATCCTCTAGAACGTACGTCAGGATGAACCCGTAAACCTTCCAACCAACCCACTCCAGGTTCGGTTAAACTTAATTTGCCCACTCCCATAACTATGCCGTCTTCAACTATCACAGAAAATTCTCCATCTTCATCTTGAAGCCACTCATCTATAATATTTGGAATATAATCATCTCCATCCCAAACTGTACTTGATATTTCAAGTATTCTTTCTTTATCTTCAAAAGTTGCTCTACGAATTAACATATTTATCACTCCTAATATAAATAAGAATCTTTATTACTATATATTCTGTCTGTATTCTAAATTACCTTTTATGTTTAAAAAAATTAATCCCCTCTCACCTACATATCATAGGTGAAAGGAGATCTTTTATTAGAGATAAATTAAATTATGCCCCTTACTAGATAGCAAATCCAGTTGCAGGAGTTCCTGAATAAATTGAATCTGATATTTAAGCAAGTAAGAAAAAATATTAAACCGTCTTTCTTGAAAAGTTCCGAATTTTTTCTATGCTGATGATGCGCTTTATCTTCTAAATAGCCCATCTCTTCTATCAACCTCTGTAAATTTTGAGATCCCATTTTCTTAAATTTTGGATCTAATTTCTGCAAATCCTGAATCAATTTCTGATACTCAGGAGTCAACATCTTCTTAATCTGAGCAAATCGAACTTTTACATTTAATGTATCCGTTTCAGATAAGTACTTATCACGAATTGCATCAAACTGATGAAAAACTTCTAAAAGAGTCATATTATATTTTTGCATACTCTTAGCAATTGCCTTCTCAATCAAAGTTATACTGATTCTTGGATAGATAATCGGCATCTCCATATAAAAAAGTTTATATACCTCTTGATATTGAGCGAAATATGCCGTTTCCCCTGGCCCACCAACATAAGCTATAGTAGGAAAGAGTATATCCTGAAAAATTGGTCTGGTAACAACATTTGTACTAACCGTTTCAGGTTGATCTTCTATCCACTCTTTGATCTCTTCTTTTGTAAGAACCTTTTCCTGACCTGTTAGCATATACCCATTTTCTACCTTATACACTGGATAACGTCTATCTCCATCTATCAAAAAAAGATAAACTTGATTCTCATTTTTTTAAATTTGAGCAGAATAACCTGCTCCATTTAGTTTTTCTTCTGCCTTCATCAAACAATCCGTCTACTTTTGAAACATCAGCATCTAGTCTAAGTTCTAACTCTTGATGAGTCCTATTTAAAAAATGAAGACTAGCAATCTCTATAAAATCATGATCTTCACTAGCTATCCAAAAAAGGGGCACTGTAGGAATCCCCTTTTTTGTAAGCTGTTTTGACTGTTGAATAACCGTTAACGCTTTATAAATTGTATATAAAGGGCCAGTAAGAATTCCAGCCTGCTGCCCAGTTATTACTACAACAGTCTCTTTCTCTGTCAAACGGTAAATATTCTCGATAGTTTCTTTAGATGCACCGAGTTCTTGATTATATTTCGTTAATACTTCCACAAGTTCATGGCGTGGAAAATCCTTATTCATCAAATACTGATATCTCTGCATAAAAGATTCTTCATCAAGAAACCTCCACTTTCAACTTCCCAGGATGATCAGCAACTACATCACCGATTATAACAGCCGCTAGAACACCTTCTCTTGACTTAAGTGCAGTAATCAGTTGTTCTACCTTCTCATCTGCTACAGAGATTAAGAGGCCTCCAGAAGTTATCGCATCACTAAGAATTAATCTATCCATCTCGCTGATCTCTTCAGCAAAGTCTACTTTGTCGATAAGATATTTTAAATTTGCTCTACTTCCACCTGGGAAAATATTTTGCTCTGCATATTCATAAGTAGCAGGAATCACAGGAATCTGATTTTTATATAAACGAATTCCTACATTACTACCACTAGCCATCTCATAGGCATGACCTAATAGACCAAAACCAGTTACATCAGTACACCCATGTGCTCCCACTTCTTGCATTGCCTCTGCTGCATCCTTATTTAAAGTTACCATAGTCTTAACTGCCTCTTCTATAACATCATCAGACACAACACCGCGTTTAATCGCTGTTGTGATGATTCCAATACCTAATGGCTTTGTCAGTACGAGTTTGTCACCAACTTTAGCACCTGCATTTGTCATCACTTTTGTAGGATGTACTAGACCTGCAATTGATAAACCATATTTTGGCTCTTTATCATCGATGGTATGACCACCAGCAATACAAGCTCCAGATTCTTGAACTTTGTCGGCTCCCCCTGCCAAAATTTGTGATAAAACTTCTAAAGGAAGTACTTCAGGCGAAAAGCCAACTATATTCATAGCAGTAATGGGATAACCACCCATAGCATAAACATCACTTAAAGCATTTGCAGCAGCAATCTGTCCAAAGGTATATGGATCATCTATAATTGGAGTAAAGTAATCCAGAGTCTGAATTAATGCCATTTCATCATTTAGAACATAAACTCCTGCATCATCTGATGTATTTGGACCTACAATCAATTTCTCAGTTACGGGATGTTGCGGTAATTGACACAGAACCTGTGCCAGGGTCTCAGGACCCAATTTGCATCCTCAACCAGCTTTGGTCGAATAACTAGTTAAACAAATTTTTTCTTCTGTACTCATAATCTCCACCTCCGATTTATTCTTATAATGATTCGTCCACAAAAAGTATTTTAGTCGCACTTGCATACCATATAAAGTATTGACCCCGCCAACTCAGTACTTTATATGGTATGCAAGCTCTTGTGCGACTACTTTTTGTGGACTAATCATATAATACATTGTAAAGCTTTTAATAATTTTTCTTCTTGCCCAGGTAATAATGTTCTAAAATCAAAGATTAATTCATCACCTTGAATACGACAAACTACAGGTATTTTACCTACCCTAAGTTTGATGCCAGCATCACTGGTTGAAATATTCGAAAGTTTCAACGCTAAAAGATAGGTAGGAATTTTTTCTAAAGGTAGGCTACCTCCTCCTACCATTGAGCTACCTTCTAACAGTCTTCCTTCAATGCTAGGGTAAAGTTCCACCAACCGTTTTAGAAATGCTTCTTCACGTTGATGAATCTCCTCTGGAGTCAAGCTTATCATTCTCAATGTAGGAATCTCTCTCATTGCTTCTTTTTCATTTAAGTAATGTTTAAGGGTTACTTCTAAAGCTTTCAGAGTAAACTTATCTACCCTTAATGCCCGTGTCAGCTGATTTCTCTTGAGACGGTTAATATATTCCCTATTTCCAATAATAATGCCCGCCTGTGGGCCACCTAAGAGCTTATCCCCACTAAATGAGATTACATCAACACCTGCTAATACAGTTTCCTGGACAGTTGGTTCATGAGAAACTCCATACTTTTCTAAATTAACCAATACACCACTACCTAAATCTTCATAAACAGGTAATTGATATTCTTTAGCCAGTTCAACCAGATCTTGGTTTTCAATTGATTCGCTAAAGCCTACAATCTGATAATTACTGGTATGTACTTTTGCTAAAAGAGCTGTCTCTTCACTTATCCCATCCTCATAGTCAAAAAGATGAGTTTTATTAGTGGAACCCACTTCAACAAGTGAACATCCACTGGCTTTCATCACTTCATGCATTCTGAAAGAACCACCAATTTCTACTAGTTCACCACGGGAAACGATCACCTCTTTATCCTTGGCAAGTGTATTCAAAATTAAAAGTACAGCTGCTGCGTTATTATTTACTACCATAGCATCCTCAGCACCCGTAACTCGACACAACAAATCAGTTACAAGAGAATAGCGACTACCCCTTTTTCCTTCCTCAAAATCATATTCTAAATTAGAGTAAGTTCGTGCAATCTCAGCCAAACCTTCTGCTGCTTCATTACTCAGAACTGCCCTTCCCAAATTAGTATGAAGAATAGTTCCAGTTACATTAATCACATTTTTTAATCGTGGGGCCATATAGTTTAATATTACATCACTAATCTCTTCAGCTAACTTATCTACCGAAAGATTAATTTTGGATAAGTCGATGGTTTCTTGTAAAATACCCTGTCGTTTTTCATTTAAAACTTGATTTACCAGATCTACAACTAAATCTTGAGGATATTCTGCTAAAATCAATCTTATTTTTTCTGACTCTAGTATCCGGTTCACCGCTGGAATCTTTCGTAAAATATTTTGTTTCACTTCTATGACTCACCTCCAATTTCCCGGGTAATAAATTCTATTTAGTTCCTACTTTTATTAGCATACCCACAATCATAATTATTTCTACATTGTTTGTGTTTATCCTGCTAGTGCTAAGGGATTTTTATCTATGGTATAAAATTATTTAATGAAATCTATGAAATTTTCACTAAAACTGAACAGGAATTTGAAGACAAACGTCGAAACCATAAAAATATAAAACTATTGCATTTTTATACCATTTTAAAATCCCACTACTTATTTTCGAATCATATAATTACTAAAATACTAACTTTCTATAATTGAAAGGAGGTAAAAAGATGTTCAAATTTAAAAAGTTAAAAACTAAACTCATTGTTATAATCGGACTTCTTATTTTTATTTTTTTTACAATAATACATATGTTTTTTTCAAGTCATTCTCGAAATATAGCTAAAGAGTTTTCTTTTAAAGAAACAGAAACTACCGCTAAGGGATACGGAGAATATGTTCGAGCTGAGATAGAAATTGCTTTAGATTCTGCAAGAACATTAGAACAAACTTTTGAAGGTATGAAGACAATTAAAAATCTAGATCGAGAAATTTTTAATAATATTTTAAAAAATATTATTAAAAGAAATCCAGATTTCATTGATGTCTGGACATGTTGGGAACCTGATGCCCTAGTTGGTAAAGATCAAGAGTTTATTAATGCAATAGGGCATGATAAAACAGGTAAATTTATCCCTAAATGGCATAGAGATGATAATAAAATTAATGTTAAACCTCTTCTCGAATATGATATACCTGGTGCAGGAGACTATTATTTGCTTTGTAAAAATTCTAACGAGTAAACAATTATAAATCCATATTTTGATGAGATAGGAGGAAATCAAGTTCTAATAACCACAGTCTCTGTTCCTATTATCGTTAACGATAAATTTATTGGTGCTGTTGGAATAGATATTTCCCTTGATAATTTCCATAAAATTGTTCAAAACTTAAAACTCTTTGATACCGGGTATGGTGCAGTTATTTCAAACAACGGTATTTATGTTGCCCATAAAGATGATTATCATTTAGGTCAAGATATAGGCAATACTGAGGAAAGAATAAAAGCCAAAGAAGCGATCAAAGCAGGTAGACCGTTTAAAATAACCCTTAGATCAAATTCTCTAAAAAAAAACGTATATAGAGTTTTTACCCCAATAACAATAGGAAAAACGAATACACCTTGGTCTTTTGCTACAAGTGTTCCAGTTGATGAAATTTTAAAAGAAGCAAATTATATTGAAAATGTCACCATGCTTATAGCGTTAGTTTCTATGATAGTAATACTTGTTGTTCTCTATTTCGTAACAACTTCTATCGTTAAACCTATTAATAACACAATCGTCATGTTAAAAGATATTGCTGAAGGAGAAGGCGATTTAACCAAAAAACTTGAAATTGATTCACATGATGAAATAGGAGAGTTGGCAAAATGGTTCAATATATTTATCGAAAATATTAGAAAAGATATGGTTACAATGTTCACGAACTCAGCTGAAATAGAAGCTTCAGCACAACAACTTTCTGCTACAGTGGAAGAAATTGCCGCTCAATCTCAAAATATAAATTCTAACACTCAAGAAATTGCAGCTGGTATGGAAGAGACAAGTGCTTTATCCGAAGAGATGGCAGCTACTGCAGAAGAAGTAAATATGATCGGTAAAAATCTTCTCACTAAAGTTGAAGAAGGAAACACTGTTATAAAAGAGATTAAAAACAGAGCTAAAAAATTAAAAGAAAATGCAGAGCAATCAAGAGAAATGACTAAAACAATATCTCAAGAAAAAAATAGTAATATTACAAAAGCTGTTGAAAATGCAAAAGTTGTAGAGCAGATCGAAAAGATGGCCGGAGTTATTTCTTCTATCGCGAAGCAGACCAATCTCTTGGCATTAAACGCAGCAATTGAGGCAGCACGAGTTGGAGAAGAAGGAAAAGGTTTTGCAGTCGTGGCTGATGAAATTCGTGAATTGGCAGAACAATCTTCTAAAACTGTTTCCGAGATTAACCAACTCACTAAACATGTACGTGATGCTGTTCAAGATCTATCTCAAAACGCAGAAAATATCTTACAATTTATTGACGGAAAAGTTTCAGATGATTATGATATGTTAGTTGAAACTAGTTTACAATACTATAAAGATTCTGAAGATATTAGTGAATTATTCGATGATTTCAAAACTAATGCTGATAATATTTCTTCAATGACTACACAAGTTAAAGAAGCAATTGATTCGGTTTCGGTTTCTATAGATCAGTCTACTTCTAATACCCAAGAAATTTCTAATAATGCAAATGAAACTGCGACTGGAATTGAAGAGATTGCTAAAGTAGCACAAGCTCAATCTGAATCAGCTCAAGAATTACATACCTTGGTGCAAAAATTTAAGGTATAAACAATTAGTGTAAAAGCCCACCTGTTAAAAAGGTGAGCTTTTTCTTGTTTTACTCTTCTTTCATCTCACCAATCTTTACATTCAGTACTTTCAACTCTTGATCTGAAAGAACTAATACCTTAACTTCAGCACCAATTCCTTTTTTTTGAATTATTCTTCTAAGATCATCCATTCCAGTAATTTTGTCACGATCAATTTCAAGGATGATATCTCCATCTTTCATGCCAGATTTTTCTGCAGGCCCATCTTCCACAACCCGATGAACATAAACTCCTCCTTTTCCATTAAATCCAAAGTAGTTTCTCAAAGTTATTTCTGGAACATCTTGACCCATTATTCCAATATATGGTCTTTTTATATATCCATATTTGATTAAATTCTCGCTAATCTCTTTAGCAGTGTTAATTGGGATCGCAAATCCCAAACCCTGTGCATCACCTATAATCGCGGTATTGATTCCAATTACTCTCCCTTGACTATCTAATAGTGGGCCACCACTATTACCAGGATTGATGGATGCATCTGTTTGAATAATATTTTCCAACTCTGTTGAGTGTCCATTACGACTCTGGCCCTGAATTGTCCGTCCCAAGGCGCTAACCACACCTGTAGTAACTGTATTTTGAAATTTCATATCATAGGGTGTCCCGATTGCTATCGTCAACTGTCCTACCTGTAGATCATCTGAATTTCCTAATGATACAACTGGTAAAGTAGCCTTCTTAGCATCTAATTTTAATATCGCTATATCAGTTTGAGGGTCACTACCAACAAGTTCTGCTGTAAATTCACGTCCATCAGTTAAGATAACCTTGATCTCTTCTGCACCTTCAATAACATGATTATTTGTTAAAACAAATCCTCGTTTATCGAAGATAAAACCTGAACCCAAACCTTCTATAGGTTGTTCATAACTTCCATAAAAATAATCATACCCTTTAACTATATTCGTGACTTGAATACTTACTACCGCAGGGCCAACACTTTTAACAGCATTTATTACTGCCTGCTCTTGTGGAACAATTAGAACTTGATCTTCTGCATTTGCCTGATTTACATTCCTTGGTGGAAAACCTCCAATTCCTGCAAGTACCAATAAACCGATAATGAATAGCCCAATAATTGGAGCATAACGTTTCTTCATTCGAATCATCTCCTTTATCAATTTTCTGATAATTATCAAAGTTGCAGACTTATAATATAAGTTTACTAACTTTGATTAAAATTTACTCAGAAATTTTCACGAAAATATAACGAAAAGGAGGTGAGAATATGAATAAAGGTAATAGCCCAATAGGTCGAGTTAAATGTGTTGTTGATTCTTGTAAATATTATGATTACATTAAAAAAGAAGGTTCTCCATTAAGAGATCCTTCTTCCAGATAATTTTATCATTTTACGCTTCTATATCAAACCCGTCTCCTAGTGTTCTTGTTGGTAATTTTCCACCATGAAACAACCTATATACTAAATCTTTAATATATGTTATTATAGAAAATTCTGCTAACTCCATAACCTTAAGATAGTCCTCTTTAGGAATAACCTTAATAAGTTCTTCTACTTCAAAAGTTTTCCAGACTATTTTTAAAACTTTTCTAATCTCTTTAGGTGTAACTTTAAGTGTGAATATTTTTTCACATATGAGAGGATCTATAATCTTAAAAAGACCAATAAATTTATCTAACATAGTAGCATTAGCATTAGATAAGAAATGGGTGATTAACTGATTCAAAAGGATCTGTGACTTATCATAAGTTTCCATATCAACTAAACTATATAAGCTATGCTGATCAAGTTTATCTTCCTTAAATAATTTTATTAAACTCTTAGAATATTGTTTATAATTATTTAATATAAAACCCATTCCCCAACCACAAGGAGTTGTCCAACAACCAGCATCACCAATAAAATCTACCCGATCTCTTGCTACTCTTTGAGTCAATCCACCAGATGGATAATAACCATATTTCACTTCTTCAACCTCTATATTATGAAAATTTTTAGTAGAGTCTTCTTTTCGAATAATATGTTCAAATTCTTTTTTCATAAAATCAAGAGGCATTTTATCTTTCCTAAGATATAAGATAAGTGTAAAAGATGTATCTTTATCCAAAATCTCATACTCAAAAACAGGTCTTCCATTTCTTAACGAAGCATTTTTGTCAACATTTGTATCCTCAAAGGTCTGCCACAACATGTAATCTCCGACTTCCATATTTTTGACTCCACCAGGATGTTTGCCTATATATCCATACACAGACCACCAATAATATTGCTTTGGTTCAATCTCGTATTTTTTTAATATCAAAGAATCATAACCAGATGCATCTATAAGTAATTTACCTTTAAATTTTCCTTGCAAGGTTTCCACTGTTACAATGTCGTCCTCAACTAAATGATTCTCAAATTGACAATTTTCCATAACATCAGAATTATTTTTCAGAATTACATCTTTCCAATATTTAAGAATTTCTTTTTCCTTAATATAAGGATATCGATCAAATAACTTCACCTTCCAGCTAAAGGGAGTACCTGTATAAGTATTTGTTAAAAATCTTCTGACTCCTCCATAAGTGAATTGAACAATATCTTCATTCTTTTCAACTACATCTTTTGGATCAAACCAACTTTTTCTTGTGTTTCGAATCTCACCTTGTTCAATTACTAAAACCTTCAATTCTTTACTTAACTCTGAGCCAACACTTAAACCTGCAGGACCTCCTCCAACAATAATAACATCATACATCTTATCTGAGTTCAATTCCACACCCCCGTAATAATTTTCTACTCTTCATCAACCTTAAATTGCGAAATGAGTCTATACAATTCTTTAGATTCTAAAGCTAGTTTCTGTGTAGTACTTTCGCTAGATGAAGAATTAACTTTATGCAATGTACTTACTACTTCCTCTGTTGCTGCAACCTGTTCTTGAACCAAAGCTGAAACATGAAGTGACATCTCATTTAAATTATTTATTGAAGTCATAATAGCCTTACTTTCATTTGCCTGTTTATCTGTAGCTGTAGCAATTTCATTTACCATATTTGTAGTGGAATTAATTGCTTCATAAATCTCATCAAAAGCAGTACCTGTTTTCTTAACAAGTTCAACTCCTGCTTCAACTTTTTCCAGACTTGTTTTAGTTGTCTCAACAGATCTAATTGCTATTTCTTGAATATCTTCTACAAGTTTTGTAATTTCTTTAGCTGATAGATTACTTTCTTCAGATAATTGGCTAATCGAATCTGCAACGACACCAAATCCCAAGCCATGCTCACCAGCCCGTGCAGCTTCAATAGATGCATTTATAGCTAGCATATTTGTTTGTCTGGCAATGCCACTAATCATATTTACAATCTTCTCAATTTGAATAACTGATTCGCCCATATGTTCAATTGTTTTAACGAGTTTAATCATCTCTTCATGAATATAATCCATTTCATGAATTGTATCAGTTACAATTTCTTTTCCCTGTTTTGAAATATCTACTGTCTTATTACTCTGATTACTTGCACTCATAGAATTATCTACAATTTTCAAGATAGAAGCATCCATCACATTCAATGAATTCGTTACTTCTGCAATTGTCTCACATGTATCTTCTGCACTAATAGCTATTTTGTTTGCAGCATCACCCATCTCAGTCATGGCAGATGTTATATTATCTATATTTAATACCAATCTTTCTGCAGAAGAATCCAGATGATTTGCTCCCAATCTAATTCTTACTATTACATCATGAATTTTATCGACAAATAGATCACACCAGTGCTTTAAAATTCCAATCTCATCTTTTGAACTAATGTCAATCGTTTTTGATAAATCTCCTTCAGATATAACTTTAAACATTTCAGTAGTATCTTCTATCGGGCTTATCAACTGCTTGGATAACATTTTCAGATTGATAACCACAATTATTAAACATAAAATTCCAATAACAATATTCTTCGTTATCATTGTTTGAAAAAGAGTTTCAAAATCTACTAAACCAAAACTCGACATAACGACCCCTAGGTTTAACATAATGATAACAATACCTACTCCAAAAGCATTACAAAGCAAGTTAATATATAACTTTCCTTTTACTGAGAGAAACTTATGATTCTCTGATATAGGAATTGATGAAGTCCATTTTTCAATTAAGATAACTGTGCCTACAAAAAAAGGTAGTGCGTACACGAATGTGAATGCGAATCCTAAGGCAATCCCCATAATTTTTTCACTGACAGTAAAAAAATTCTCAACCAATACTAACGAAGATGCACCCGATGTGGCATATATCATAACATGATAAATAAACATTTTGGGTAATTGAGATACAATTTTTTGAGCTTTGCCCAGTTCATCCTGTTTAGGATACTCCAGATAATTAGAAAGAAACTTTAATTTTCTGATAAGATATGTATTCATAAGAGGAAAATATACAATTACAAATAACATCCATAATCTAAGAGTTGTAAAGGATAGAATTAATTGTTCTGTTGACATAAAGCCATAAAACCATAAACTAAAAAAATAAATAATTGTCGGTACAAGAACACCAACATTAAATCCCAATATTATTTTGGTTTTGAGATTTTTCATGCCTAATATCCCCCTTCATTTCTACATTCCATTTTTCATATTAACTTATCTCTTTAAAGTAAGCAAAAATGTCTTTTCATGTTTATATTTCTACAAAAGTAGTTTAAATTCCTTCACAAATTACACAAATATCTATTAAAATAATTATTATAATAAAGATAAATTTCTTTGTAATTATAAGACTACTTTCTTCATTACCTAAGTTCTTATATCTTCAATATACCAATTAAAAAGCCAACTACGTATAGTTGGCTTTTTAAATCTTTTTAATTTTTAACCTTGCACAATTACAGTACCTTTATTATTAGTAATAGCTTCTAAAGCATTATCTAAAGAAGCAATAATCGCACGTTCTCCACCTTGTTCAATATTAATAACGATCGTAAGATACAAGTTCAGTTAACGGTTTATGCTCTGGCATTGCTAGATTTTCTACAGGGTACCCTACAGGTAATAAACAAACTACATTTACATCTGCAGGAATTGCTAATAACTCTTTAACTTTAGCTTCATCAAAAGATCTAATCCAGCAAGTACCCAAACCTTCACTAGCTGCAACCAGTGAGATATGATCTACAACGATAGTAGCATTCATATCCTTCGGTTCTTTACTTGAACATGCTACTATAACAACTGGAGCATCACCAATGAAATCTTGTGCGCATGCCTCATTTACCTTTTTTCTCATCTCTGCATCTTTAACAACAACCAGTTTCCACATTTGTTTATTATTACCGGTAGGTGCTAACTGACCTGCTGTCAAAAGTTTTTGCAAAATTTCATCATTAATCGGCTCATCTTTATAATCTCTAATACTTCTTCTTGTACGAATCGCTTCCATTATATCCATTTGATTCACCTCACACAAGTTTTTTATAAACCTAATCTTCTAAAGAAGCCTTGTCATAAGGAATTCTGCGTGAAGGCTCAAATTGACTTTTTGCTTCTTTTAAAATTTCTTTATAAATACCAATATGGCGATCTTCAAGATGGTCAAAGATCATCGGTGATTTAACACCATAGCTAACGTATTTAAGTGGTTCTGGATCTAACTTTGTAGCAACAACCTCTTCTGTTCCACGACCCAAAGCTAACTTTTGAGCAATCGGACTAATGATCATACTATGACCGAAGTAATAGTTTTCACCTGCATCTGGACCAATTGAGTTAACAGCCACAAAATATACATGGTTATCATAAGCACGAGCCATGTTAGTCATCTCCCAGATATCATAGCTTCTTAAGAGAGCCGCTGGGCGTACAATAACTTCTGCACCTTTTACAGCTAACAGACGGCTTAATTCTGGGAAGTCACCATCATAACAGATTATCATACCAATCTTACCAAGTTTAGTATCATATACTTCTGCTGAAGTTCCAGGAGTACACCATCCGCCTCCAGCTTTCCGCTCTGTTGGGAATGGATGTGTCTTACGGTATACACCTACAATTTCACCTTCTGGGCCAATTAAAGCTGATGAATTATAAACACAGCCTCTAGATAGGCCACGCTCATATGTTGGTAATACTACATAAACTCCATGCTTCTTAGCTGCTTTAGCTACAGGATCAGTTAAACGACCTGGAATAGTATCTACAAGATCCCATAACTCTTCTGCAGACATATTTGGAGTAAAACCAGTAGTAATTGTCTCAGGAAATACAATCAATTCAGCTTCATTTTCTTCCACGGCTTTATCTATCCATTGCACAATTTTAACTAAATTTGCTTCTACATCATTTGGTTTAATGGCAATTTGCACACCTGCTGCTACAAATTCTTTCATCTATGTGCCCCCTTTTTTTATAGGTACTTAATCTTTAAAAAAGGGGCTGGAAGGATGCTCCCTATGGGAAGATTCCCTCAGTCCCTTTTTTAATCAAAACTAATTACTCTTCAACTAATTAAGCTTCCATGTCAAAAGCAACAACCCGGCAGATGCAGGACTCGCCATCAACAAATCTCCATGGGAAGCAACCAATTGTCATTCTTCTATTAAGAATTTTGTCAACATCCCCACCAATATTCTCAACATGGATAATACCATGTGGGAACAATTTGGTGTGCATTAATTGACGATCATCTGGTGAAAAGATATCATCGATAGATTTACCTAATTTTGCTTCCATTTCTTCAGCCAAATCTGGACGAAGTTTACGAATTACAGTGTTCATTGGGTGATCAGCAGAACCACAGTCAACACCGATCCAACGGATTTTCATCTTCTTACACCAATCAGCAAATTCACCTATTGGTCCTGGATGTTTACACATATAAGCTTCTTCATCAGCTTCTGGTTGATCATAAGCATACTTGCTGTAACCAGTATAGATAACGAGAATATCGCCTTCTTTAACTTCTACTCTATCAGTGATATCTTTGGAAGTATAAATTCCGTATTCACCGATATGGCTTAAGTCAACGATAACACCTTCATGTACTAAGTCTTCCAATGGAATACTAGCAATGTCACGACCAGCAGTCCAGAAATGACGCTCTCCATCTAAATGAGTACCAACGTGGTTACTAGTAGAAATTATCTGGCCATTTACTCTTTCAGTAGAAAGTCTTTTAAAATATTTTACTTCAAGTGGCGCATAAGTTGGCCATGGTGGAGTGTTAATGCTTAATGGTTGAGTCAGATCATACATTTTCATGCTAAAATCTCTCCTTTAAAATAATATTTTATTTTGAATGGAAGGTCAAGAGCAAACCTTGACCCCATTAGCAAACATTACCCCAGAAAACGTTTAAGAATTTCTTCATTATGCTCTCCTAATTCAGGAGCGGATTCCCGTACTATTTCATCTTCAAAAGAAGACATTTTAATCGGGTTACCTGCCATAACTACTTTACCAGCCACAGGGTCATTAGCTTCTACTAGCATGTGACGAGCTTCAATCTGTGGATGTTCAAAGAGTTTATCAACTGTATTGATCGGCCCAACTGGAATATTTGCATTATCCAGAAGTTCGATCCATTCAGCAGAAGTTTTTTGAGCAATAATCTCATCCATAATCTTTTTAATCTTTTCATAGTTCTCAGTTCTTGCTGCATTGGTCGCCAGTTCTGGATCTGTAATTAAATCTTCTCTACCAACAGTTTCACAGAACATAGCCCAGAGTTTATCATTACCAATAGCAACTATTACCCAATCATCAGAAGCTTTGAATGCTTCAAAAGGAGTAATTGAAGGATGACGTGCACCTAATGGTTTTGGTGCAACTCCCGTTGTTGTATAACGAGCAATAGCGTTCTCAAGAATTGCTACTTGAGAATCCAACATAGAAACATCAATCTTTTGCCCTTCTCCAGTGAACTCACGACGGTAAAGAGCAGAGCAGATACCGATTGCAGTAAACATACCTGCATTGATATCACCAATTGATGCTCCTACACGAGTAGGTGCTCCACCTGGTTGTCCAGTAATACTCATGATTCCTCCTGCAGCTTGTACAATCATATCATAAGCTGCTTTTTTGGAATGTGGCCCAGTATGACCAAAACCAGAACTTGCAGCATAGATCAAGCGAGGGTTGATTTTTTTCAATTCTTCGTATCCAAAACCCAGTTTTTCCATGGTTCCAGGACGGAAGTTTTCAGTTATAACATCCACTTTTTTAACCAATTCAAGGAAAATTCCACGATCTTTTTCATCCTTTAGATTAAGTGTAATACTTTTCTTACCGCGATTTAGACTGATAAAGTAAGCACTTTTACCATTAACAAATGGTCCAAATGTCCGAGAATCATCTCCAACTTCAGGACGCTCCACTTTAATTACCTCTGCACCAAGATCCGCAAGGATCATGGTGCAGTAAGGGCCTGCTAAAACTCTAGTAAGATCGAGAACTACTACATCTTTTAATGGCTTATTGTTTGCCACAGTTCTCATCCTCTCTAATTCTTAATTCTCAATTCTTAATTACTTAGATTGCAGCATTTCCGCTATTGCAGCATTTCCGCAAAAGCTACCAAAGCATCTTCAAAACATTTCTTTGGAGGACGAACTAAACCAGCACCAACTTGACCTACACCAGCATCTTTATGTGCAATACCTGTGTTGATGATTGGTAAAATACCAGTCTCCATAACTTTTCTGATATCAACACCAGTTGGAGTACCTCTAAAGTCGAGTGCACCAATGCGATATACATTATTTTCAGCTAAAGTAATCTCATACATGGACTTAGAATACTTGATTGCATCATCTGGGCTACCACCAACAAATTGAGTAATCGCTGGAGATGCAGCCATAGCAAAACCACCAATACCAGTGGTTTCAGTGATTACACTGTCACCTACATCAGGGTTAGCATCTTCTGGACCATATCCTGGAAAGAAGAGACCATCGATAATCTCAGCAGGAGCATTAAACCAACGATCACCTAAACCACTTACTCTAATACCAAATTCTGTACCATTACGAGCCATTGCAGATACTAATGTACTATTTTCAATACCATGTGCTGGATCTAATGTAGATTTACAAGCAGGCATTGTCAGATTCAAGAAGAAATGGTCATTGCTATTTAAGAATTCAAAAATAGCAGCAATTGTCTCATTGTCGTACCCTGATGTGACTAAACCTGGAGCTAACTTACGGATTAAAAGAGATGTACCAGCACGATTTCTGTTATGACCCTCATCACCCATTTGCAAAGCTTCAGCAATCATAGATTTTAAGTTAATTGAACCAACAATCTCTAAAGTTTTCTTTAAAGCAGGAGCTAAAGTTTTTTCTATCCAACGAAGTCTTTCAATAACTTCTTCAGAATAAGCACCATAACGTAATACTTTACCCAAACCTTCGTTTAAAGTACAGTATGCTTTATTTCCATAACTAGTATTTTCTACAACCCATACAGGCATGGATGCAGACATGATTCCAGCCATTGGACCAACTGAATTATGATGATGGCAAGAATCAAAAGTAATATCTCCAGATTTAGCTAAAGCAATAGCTTCCTCTTCATTACTGGCAAGACCTTCATACAAGAGTGCACCAATTACTGCACCACGTACAGGTCCAGACATGGATTCCCATCCATTTTTGAATGGAGGTCCAGCGTGAAAAATAGATTTTTTGGTCATACCTGGTACTACATCCATAGCAATTTGTACATCAACCAAAGTAGGTTGTGCATTCAAGACGATTTCTATCGCCTTTTGATTGGCTTCTTTAATACTCATGACGTTACCTCCTATATTATATACGCAAATCTGCGCATTTTCTCTGTGAAATAATATAGCTTTTGAGATATAACTCCCACTTCTATAAGTGGTGGGAATTGTTTTAATCTTCAGTGGGGGTAGAATCCCCCACTGAAGCCCCAATGTTCAGCTTTAGCTGGACGAGTTCACTGCATATATAAAATTAATCAGCTAATAAAGATAGTAGTGAAGCCATCTTCTTGTTACCACCTGCAGGTGGTCTCCAATCCATGTGCACTACAGGAACATTTACTGATTTTAAATCTGTAGCAAAAGAATCCAAACCCATATTAACAACTTTTAACTCTTTGCCAAAGAGATTAGAAATTTTAGCATTTGCCATTGATTCTTCACCTCTCTCTATTTATAATTTCCTAATAATTGAATTTATACAATAATTTATCGAATATTTAAATTCGTTCAATAATCATTGCAGCTAAACGAACAGCTTGAGCGTTACTTGGCATCACGATAACACCAATCTCTTCTAATTTAGCTTTTTGTTCATCAAGATTTTGTGGATCTTCCTCAGTACCACAAACAGTTGCAACCATAGCGAGATATCCACCACGCTCAGCATAGAGTTCTTTAGCTTTTTTCAATGTTGCAATCATCTCTCCAGCAGGATCAACATGAGAACCATAACCGATTACTACATCAAATAAAAGAACTGCGATCTCTTCATCTTTAATCTCTTCTTCTAAACGATCTACACGAGTAGATGGCTCAATCATAGGGTGTGGACGACCAACGGTAAATACATCATCACCTAAATCGATACATGTATGTTTAACACTCTTCAAATCTTCTTCTAATGCAAACTCAGGACTAAATGGAATATTTGAATAAATACCACCCAGTTTGCTTTCGAGAATCTTCATTCCCTCATCAGCAAGGGTTCCACCAGTGTATAAACCACGAACATACTTTTGCTTATCAGATATTTTTGCGGATTCGGCATCAGCAATCTTCTCAACTTCAGCTTTATCGATGGTAAACTCAACTTCTTTTGGTTCTTCACCACGTAATAAAGCTACAGCTTTCAAAGCAGCATCTTCTAAAGTTTTAGCACCCTGTGCTTTTGAGTTTGCCAAAGCATTCAAATCTCCACCTAAAAAAATAATAACAACTGGCTTTTCAACTTTTTCAACTTCAACAAGAATCTTAGTTACAACTTCTGCAGCAGGTGGCTTAGAGATCAGAACAATTACTTCTGTGCTAGGATCTTCATTTAAAGCTTCTAAACTACGCAACATCATGCTTCCACCAATAGTTGCTGACAGGTCACGACCACCTGTACCTATCAATTGGGAGATACCCTCACCAGCTTTATGAATCATTGTGCTAACTTCCTGAGCACCTGTACCAGAAGCTGCAACAATACCAATCTTTCCTTTACGGATTACATTAGAGAAAGCGAGTGGTACATTGTTAATAATTGCAGTACCACAGTCAGGTCCCATTAACAATAAACCCTTTTCAGCAGCAAAATCTTTTAATTCTTTCTCTTCTTCAATTGGTACATTATCACTAAAGAGCATTACATGCAAACCAAGTTTCATAGCCTTCATAGCTTCCTCTTTAGCATATTCACCTGGTACAGAAATAACTACCATATTTGCTCCTGGCAGTACATCGATAGCACTTTCCAATCTTCTTGGATTATATTCATCTTCTCCACCAGTCTTACGGGTATTTAAAGCTTCATCAATAGAATTCAATACTTCCTCTATCACTGCATCTTCAGCATCAACAGCGATAATTAAATCACTGGGAGTTACTGTTTCAGTTTCTGGAGTATTTAAACTTACTTTGTGCAATGTTTCCCTATTGATATCAGTTCCCATTGCTACAACTGCATGTGCTACACCGTCCATATTACTGATTGATTTTGAAATTGACATCAACTTTACAGAATCGAAATAGCTGTTTGATTTAATAACAATCTTTTTAGCCATCTTCCTTCCTCCTTATGATTTACTCAAATATTTACTTTAAATATAACTACATCGCCTGGAACGTCTGACACGCATATATAATTCCGGTCAAAATATCAGTACCAGAAGTGCTACCACGATCCATAAGACGTAAAGCGCTTAAAATTGTTTGTATTCTATTCCCACTAAAACTACTTTGCAGTAGGTCACGAATTAACTCGAAAGGCTGCCCATTCGCTGCCTGAATTACACCAGATGCACTGATCAAATTAGTCTTACACTTAATTTTATCATCAAAATCTGAAAAATCTAACTTTGGAAGTTTTACCAAATTAAAAACTTCTAAATATCGAAAAGTCAATAAAAAACCTACTAGAAAATCATCTGACGACGGAGTCAATCCAGGGCCTAGCCCCACAAACTCAATTAAATCACACCAAAAGGATGCAGAATAAGTTCTTAACCCTTCCAGCATCTTTTCTATCAATGGAATTGCCTTATTAAGGATCAAACCTTGTGATTTATTATCAAAAACTTTCTCACGCTTATTAGCATCTCTTATCAAAAGTGCTCCTATCCCATCAAGATTTCCTTCCTGAAGAACGAAGTCCTTTAAAAATGGTACTATCTTAAATATCTCTTCAAGTTCAGGAGGCATTTGCCATTCGCTATTCCAGATCAAGGAATTCGATAAATCAATCAGAACAAAATTTTTTAGCAAAATACCTTTCTCATCAATTAAGACCAAATCTCCTTGTTCTAAACCGATAAGATTCAAATCATCCATAATCTGATCCAACAATACAGTAAATGGACCATTCCCGATTTTCGGCTTACCAATTGTGTATAAATCACCATCTAATTCGATATTAATCACTGAACGAAAAATGGAATGTATCTTACCTTTGAGCGGCTTCATTATTACCACTCGCACTTTCTGAGAAAACAAGTTTCCTATACTATTTGCGGTAAAATTTCGAACATTCACTCTTAACGAAAGTCCCCTCTCATTTAGCTATTGTCTATAATATTCTTCAATCCTACTCAAATTACCTTTATAAATTATTTACGAATAAAATGCTTTTTTTAACCTGTTACTTATATATGTTTACTAACCTAGTTATTTATCTTTTGAGTTAAGACCCCCACTTCTATAAGTGGTGGGAATTGTTTTTAATCTTCAGTGGGGGTAGAATCCCCTACTGAAGCCCCGATGTTCAGCTTTAGCTGGACAAGTTCACTAATCTATTTTACTTTATGAAGTCTTAACAAGTTTAACTTGAGTAAATTTTTAAGGCCACCTCAATGTTTAACCTAATATCACGATTATTCAAATCAACATCCAAAATAGATTGAATTCGCTCCATTCTATATAAAACAGTATTGTAATGTACAAACAAATCTTTTGCTAGAGCACGTAAATTACCATTATTAGCAAAATAGGCATCTAATGTTTTTACTAACTCAGTTTTATGTTGTTGATCATATTCAATAAGTGGTAACAAAGTATCGTTCACAAATTTATGTAACTCTTCTGAAGATATTTTGTGCAATAAACGATAAATGCCTAACTCATCATAATAGAAAGCTTTATCACAAGAATTGGTTAACTTAGCTACCTTAACGGCCTCCTTTGCTTCTTGATAACTTTGTTGCAAATTAGAGATTCCCTGGCAAAAACCACCTACTCCAATATAACACTGCTGTGTGTATTGCCCAATGATTCTGCTTACTTCAGCAATAGTTTTCGTTAAATAATTATCTGTATCTTTTGTGCCAAGGCTACAAATTCCCTCTAGAATAGAATGAAGCAAAACAAGTTTTGTACCCCATTCACCTAAAATTATTTGCTCTTTATGATTTTCAATTAACTGATTTATATTCTGGATAATCCTGCTCCAGTTTAAATGATCTTTTCGAGAGTTATCTACATTTTCTTGCTGAGTACCCAGTTCGAAAACAATAATACTAAAAGAATGTTCTAAATCCCAGTGCATTGTTTTAGCTCGCGTTGCAATAACATGTTCTGATTCAAAGCGACTATTACAGATCTCTCAACGATTAACAAATCACTCATCTCCAATTTTTCTCCTATATCCCAAACAAAAATATAGCCATGATTTTCCTGACTAATCATAATAGGAATTGAAAATTGACGAACAATGTTTTCATTAATCTGAATTTTAGCTAATTTAAATCGCCCAATATGTTCAGTGCTATTTTCTAATTCTTTTTTTAGAACCCAAGCCTTTGATATTTGATCATATTCAAATAAATCTTCTTTTTGTAACTTATGTATTAGATTAATCGCGAGTATTTCTAAATTTTGATTTAATAAGGCTACAGGAGTTTTGATTAACCTACTAATTGCTGCTGCAATCTCAGCTAATCCTCCACCTTTTAACACAACATCCATCAACATCTCATGTGTATCTAGTGATTTCTTTAAAAAAACTGCCTGATCATTTAAAATTTCACTTAAAATAGTATCCATAAGGTCAGAAAAAGACGCATCAAGGGGTAGTTCAATGATTGGAAAATTGTATTTATTTGCTTGATCCAACATCAATGCTGGAATCTTTTCAATATAGAGGCCTGGCTTGATAGCCATACCAGCCAGGCCTCTTTCTGCTAGTGTTGGAATTAGCTGACGCTGAGCTTCTTCATCGTCTTTAATCGAATAAATTGTTGATAATAGAAGTTCACCTTCTCTAACCCATTTAACTATATCTGGAACTTCCATGATATTTACATATTTTACAACACGTCCAAGTCCTTCAACTCCAGCAACAATCTTTGCATTTTTTAAAGATTCAAGTTGCAAAGTTTCTCTGATTGTAATTCCAATTTCACGTTTCATTAATTTTTCACTTCCTTGTAAGAGATCATCCTCTTAGTCTAAAAAGGATAGTAAAACACCAGCAGCACCGATGAGTGGATTCACTTTACTTCCGGTTAAACGACACATTACTTTACCTAAAAGAACACCAGTCGCAGTACCGAAAGAAAATGCTGCAAGACCAAGACCAATAATCATTAAAGTTTGAACGGTAAGAAACTTCTCTGCACTAGCTGTTGAACCTACAGAAAGACCTAAAAAGATAGTAACGATGTTTATCAGTTCGTTCTGTGCAGTTTTGAATAAACGATCTACTACACCAGATTCACGCATCAAGTTTCCAAACATCAATGCACCTAACAATGGTACTGCAGATGGTAAAAACAGTCCAACCACAACTGTTACTATGATTGGGAAAAGTATCTTTTCAGTTTTTGAAACTGGACGAAGTGTTTTCATTATTATATTACGCTCTTTTTCGGTTGTTAATACTTTCATAATCGGTGGTTGAATAATTGGAACTAATGCCATATACGAATATGCTGCAACTGCAATCGGTCCTAACAAATGTGGAGCTAATTTTGCTGTTAAAAAGATAGCTGTTGGGCCATCAGCACCACCAATAATTCCGATAGAACCTGCTTCTGCAGGAGCAAATCCTAAAGCTAAAGCACCCAGAAATGTGGCAAAAATACCCAATTGAGCTGCTGCACCTAAAAAGATTGATGGAGGATAGATGTCAAGTTTTACACCTTTATAAATATAATATAGAAGTCCGCCAACACCATCACCTACTGGCCCTGCAGTAATTCCAGACAAAGGTAAGTTAGCTAATAACATACCAAAAGCAATGGCTCATATTGTTTTTTAATTGCCAAATATAATAATATAAAAGAAACTACGAGCATCGCACCCTGGCCCAAAGTGAGGTTAGCATAACCTGTTGAATTCAAAAAATCAAATAAACTGTTCAGCATTTTTGTATCCCCCTTAATAAATCTACAAAGCAGCCTAATCTGCTACACTGCTTTGTCAGCTGAATCTACTTCATCAACTTCCACTTCATAAACTTCGCCTCTAACTTTAACTACAAATTTTCTTCCCATTTCCACTACACCTCACACATAATTTTTATCGACTAATCATACTTTTACTTTGAACTTACCATATTCCCACGACCACATATTCTCCAAACATCAAAAGACAAAGCAATGAATATAATCTTTATGAACTTCTAAAAAATCACCTTGATCTACCAACCGAGCGATAATCGCTGTCATGTCATATGGTTTATTTGGATGATCAGGAATTAAATCTTCAATAGTTTTCCCATTTACAAAACCACTATTTTTCGCTAAACCCATTGGTGCATCTTCTAAGTTATTAGATGGTAAAAAGCTTAATAGACGACGAACTTCTTCCATACACTCTTCTTCACTAGAAGCAGTAAAATGAGCAACCCCACTCTTAGATGCATGTGCTTTAGATCCTCCCAATGCTTCAGCAGTTACTTCCTCACGGGTTACTGATTTAATTACTTCTGGCCCGGTTAAAAACATTTGGCTTGTTTGATCTACCATGAAAACAAAATCAGTCAATGCTGGTGAATACACTGCTCCGCCTGCACATGGACCCATAATCACTGAAATCTGTGGAATAACACCTGAGTTAAGGGAATTTCGAAGGAATATTTCACCAAAACCATTAAGTGCTCCTACACCTTCTTGAATCCGTGCTCCACCTGAATCATATAATCCAACAAATGGTGCTCCCATTTCTTTGGCCATCTCCAGGAACGTCAACCTCTTCCATACCAAAATCAGTACAGCGGTGGCTAACAAATAAATTTACCTCTACAAAACTATTCTCATCCACTAGCAGTTGAATTCTTTCCCTTGCTGTCAACTTACCTTTAGCATGCTGTTTCTCGATTCGTTTTTCTCCCCCTCCCAGCATCAATCTGCTTTTTTCAGCTAATAATTCTTGGATTTTTTGTTCTTTGCTCATCCTCTATAATCTCCTGACGATTAATAGTATAAACTTTCCGCAAATAAAAAAGCCCTGATAGTTTTTACCAAATAGGTAAAAACAACTCAAGACTTCACTCAATCACTTATCACTTAAGAGATAATCTTCATCTTGAAGATTATCATCTCATTACCTAAATATTAAGTTTTAAAAAGTTAAAAACTTCACTGACCGGTCACTATATCACCACTTATCTTCTTAAGTAGGTCAGTTACTACACATGCATTACTCCTAATCCAGCCCGTTCATGGTTTGAAAGAATATGAATCGCTGATTCACCATACATTGCAACTGCTAGCCAGTCTCGTCCAACTACTATCGCAACTTTCATAACGATACTTGAATGTGTTGGAATATCAAACATCATACCACGTTCAGCTTCTAAGGTAGCATGGATTAATGGGTGAATATGACTACTTTTTTTCTCAAGAATTCCAGCATTCAATGCAGCACTTACTACTGATTTCACTACTTTATCCTTGACGTTTTTTAATACTCCCCCAACTTCAGTCACTACAGTATGATAATTATATCTTTCTTTAAGAAACTTTTTAAGTTCAGTTTCTTCCTGACGGCTAGAAGTAAGGGTCAATAATAATGCTGCCTTCCCAATCTTCATCTTAGCATCACTAAGTAAATTCACATTTGGCTCGGACAATTTAACTCGACCCTTTCTTATTAGCAAATTTTGCTTAAATTCATTAATTATAGCTTTATTATAAAACATATTTCCCTAAAAAGCAAATGTTTTTTTATTTTTTTGTTTTTTTCTATCGGATATAATTTAATAATTACAAATGTCAGAGAATTACACTCTAAGCCTTATTATAAAGCATAATGCTTTAATGCTATGATCTTACCATAAGTAATGCCGGGGTTTTATCCCAGCTAAAAGCTAGAGTTATATTTATCTTTTGAGTTAAGACCCCCACTTCTATAATTGGTGGGAATTGTTTTTAATCTTCAGTGGGGGTAGAATCCCCTACTGAAGCCCCGATGTTCAGCTTTAGCTGGACGAGTTCACTATTCACCAAACTTTTCAGGTAAAACTTTGTTTAATACCAATCCAGCCAGACCAGAAAGACCCATACCAGCAAACTCTACATTACCAATATGAATAGTAGCTCCACCAATACCGATAACTAAGATAACACTTGCAATAATCAAATTTCTGGATTTAGTAAGATCAACATCGTTTTCTACCATAGTTCTAACACCTACACTAGCTATCATACCGAAGAGAAGAATAGAGATACCACCGATAACTGGAGTAGGAATTGTAGAAATCAGAGCACCTAATTTTGGTACTAAAGAAAGAAACAAAGCAAAACATGCAGCAATACGCATTACAATAGGATCAAATATTTTAGTCAATGCAAGAACACCAGTATTTTCAGAATATGTGGTGTTTGGTGGTCCACCAAAAAGACCAGCAAGGGAGGTAGCAATACCGTCACCTAACATAGTCCGATGAATACCTGGATCGTTAACAAACTCTTGGCCTTTACCAACAGTAGCACTAATAGCTAAGATATCTCCAACATGTTCAACCATAGAAACAATAGCTACTGGAGCAATCATTAAAATTGCATTCCAATTGATAACTGGTGCCGTAAACTCAGGCAAGCCAATCCATGCAGCTTGTTGAACAGCAGAAAAATCAATCATACCGAAAAATAATGCTGTAATATAACCAGCAACCAAACCAATCATAACTGGAATCAGTTTAAATAAACCACGGCCAAAAACACTAGCGATAGTAGCGGCCAACAAAGCTACAATTGCTACAATCAATTTATCAGAAGCCATACTAATAGCAACTGGAGCTAAAGTTAGACCAATAACCATAATTACTGGGCCAGTCACTATCGGTGGGAACAAAGAGTTAATTAATTTAGGACCAACTAAATAAATTATGAATGACATGATGGCATAAATCAAACCTGCAGCGATAATACCACCCTGTGCAGAACCAACACCCATTTTTTCAACAACGATTGCGATTGGTGCAATGAATGCAAATGAAGAACCCAAATAAGCAGGAATTTTATTTTTAGTAATCATGTGAAATAATAATGTGCCGATACCTGCACTAAATAAAGTTACAGATACACTTAACCCAGTTAAAATTGGTACCAACACCGTAGCACCAAACATTGCTAAAGCATGCTGCATACCCAATAACATCATCTGTCCAAAGGGCAGTTTTTTTACATCGTGAATTGCTTTTTGATTTTCCATCAATTGTCCTCCTCAAATTATCTGTTTTTATTAGGTCTTTTTTACGGCTCTACTTAGAACTCCCCTCTTCTACTTCTCTAACCACCCCTTTTCAATAATTTACAATTTTCTGATTTCTCAAATCACGGAATCCCTATGTCAAAATTAGTACACCCAATTTGAAAGGTATTCCTTTATCAAGGTTACCTTTTTTTTAACAGAGGAACCTTTATTTCGCGTTTAGGTAAATTACTGACTTTTAGCTTCTTTCTCTTTTAAAGCTTTTAATATTTTTTCTGAAGTAATTGGCATACTTGTAATTCTAACACCAATTGCATCATAAATAGCGTTAGCAATTGCAGGTGCTGTAGGAACCATAGCAGGTTCTCCAATACCTCTTGCTCCATAAGGACCATCCTTTAGTGGAGTTTCAACAAACTCGATAACTAGCTCAGGACAATCTACAGTAGTTGGAATATTGTAATCTACAAAGGATGGATTCATTAATTTACCATCTTTTAAGATCATCTCTTCCATCAATACAGTACCTAAGCCTTGAATAATTGCACCTTCTACCTGACCTTCTGCTGTAGCAGGGTTAATTACTTTACCGATATCAAAGACTGCAGCCATTTTAATAACATCGATTTCACCAGTTTCAATATCCACTTCAACCTCTGCACCATGAACACCTACAGTCCAGTGATTAACAGGACGGCCTTGACCAGTTTCTAAATCTATATTAGTTACTCCTTCTGGAATGAAGACACCTCGTCCGATAACAGGGCCACCTTTTCCACTACCATTAGAATAAACCAAACCTAATGCGTAGTCTTGAATAGCTTTCTTCATATCAGAATCATTTTTTGAATAAATAAAACTATCTTCAATATATAAATCATTCATATCTACATCAAAATCTTCAGCAGCAAAATCTTTTAATTGTCGTTTGACATCCTGTGCTGCATTAATCACAGCATTTCCTGCAGAATAAGTTGTTCTACTACCTACAGTTTGCCATTCATAAGGTGTATAATCAGTATGAGGAGTTGAGATATGAACTTTATCTACATCTACACCTAACTCTTCAGCAGCAATCTGCGCTAAAGCAGTGAATGCACCTTGACCCATTTCAGTTGCACTAATCAATAAGTTAATTGTTCCATCTTCTAAGAGATAGATTATAGCAGTTGATGCAGCAGCTGGTGGAGTAGATGGGCCTTTATAACCACCTGCAATACCTTTACCTCTACGCTTATATGGCTTAGATGGAGCATCCTTCTTATCAAGGTCAATTAATTCAGCGGCCCGCTCAATACATTCGTAAAAACCAACAGGCGCCATTACTTCACTAGTAACAGTTAAAGCTCCCTCTTTCAAACCATTTTTTAATCGAATTTCTACAGGAGTAATTCCTAAGTTTTCTGCTATTATATCTAAATTCTGTTCGATTCCCCAATGGATCTCACACATACCAAAACCACGATATGCACAACCTACTGGATGATTAGTATATACACAGTAAGAATCAGCTTTTACATTATCAATTTCGTAAGGACCTGCACAAGAATAACCAGCTGTTTTAACAATGTTTACACCATAGTCATTGTAAGCACCAGCATCCCAGATATATTCAATCTCTTGAGCTACGATATTTCCATCTTTCATAACTCCAGTTTTATATTTTGCACGTAAACCCTGACGGTTTACAGCAGAACAAAATTCCTCTTCACGAGTATAAGTTAGACGAACATAATAACCAGGTAAAGTTAATGCCAATGCAACAACCAGTGGTTCAATCTGAAGACCAGCTTTTCCACCGAAGCCACCACCGATATTCTCTGCTTGAACAGTGATTCTATTCAATGGAATATCAAAAACTTTACCCAATAACTGACGAACAGCAAATGGAGATTGAGCACTAGAAATAACATCTAATTGACCCTCAAGACTCATTCTTGCAACAGTAGTATGAGTTTCTAATGGAACATGGTGGACCATTGGTACTTCAAACTCATTTTCATAAATGAAATCTGCTTGTTTGAAACCTTCCTCTACATTTCCTTTACGTAATTTGAAATGTTCACTAACATTAGTATGAGGAATTGGGTGGATGAATACTGCATGCTCATATTCATGCATATTTTCATGAATCAGAGGAGCATCCTCTTTCATTCCTTCAATAGGATCAAATAACCCAGGTAAAACCTCGTATTCAACTTCTACCAATTTCACTGCTTTTGCAGCGATTTCTGCAGTTTCAGCAGCTACTGCTGCAACTGCATCACCGATATAACGTACTTTATTAACAGAAAAAACTTTACGGTCTGCCATATATAGACCAGTAGTATTTGAAAACTCTTTACCAGTAATAACAGCTTTTACTCCTGGTAAAGCTTCAGCTTTACTTGTATCAATACTTAAGATTCTTGCATGCGCATGTGGGCTTCTCACAATTTTAGCATACAACATACCAGCAAATTTCATATCATCAACATATTTAGCGCTTCCAGTAGCTTTACGAACACCGTCCACTCGCTTTACGCGCTTACCTACTACTTTCATGAAATAATCCCCCTTTCAATAAAACCTAGTTTCTAGTTGTTACATCTAATATTGCTTCTACAATCTTTTTATAACCAGTACAACGACAGAGATTACCAGCTAATGCCTCACGAACTTCTGCTTCTGTCGGATGTGGATTTTTCTTCAAAAGTGCTTTTGCAGACATAATCATTCCTGGTGTACAGAATCCACATTGTAACGCAGCATGATCTATAAATGATTGTTGAATTTTATCCAATTCAGCATTTTGAACTAAACCCTCAACAGTAACAATCTCACAACCATTCACTTCTGGAGCAAGAACTAAACAAGAATTAACTGGATTGCCATCCATGATTACAGTACAGGCACCACACTCTCCACCACCGCAACCATACTTAGCACCAGTGAGAAGTAATTCATCTCTAATAAGATCTAATAAAGTCACATTTGCTTCGACTTCCATCTCTTCTTTTCTCCCATTAATTACAAAGGAGACTCTATATTTTTTCATGGAACTATCCCCCTTTTCTGTCATAGAAAACTATACCAAACCTAATGCTTCTTGAATCCCACGCTTGGCCAAAACCTGTGCGATTTCAATCCGATGCTCTTTGGAAGCACGAATATCAGAGATTGGAGAAATATCTTTAGCTACAGCTTCTTTAACTTGTTCTAAAAGTTCAGGAGTCACAGTAGCGTCTTTTAATAGTGCTTCAGCAGTTCTAGCTCTAACTGGAGTTGGAGCCACTGCACCTAATGCAATCCTCGCTTCTTTGATTTTATTACCATCTTTTCCAACAACCAAAACAGCTACACCAATACAGGCCAGATCAACAGCTTTACGACGAGAATGTTTATAATAATCACCTTCCGCGTTTTCGATTGGTGGAAGAGTTACTTTTGTTACCATCTCTCCTTCCTGAACCACTGTTTTACCAGGGCCAGTAAAGAAATCGTGAATCGACACAACCCGCTCACCTTCAACACTAGCAATAGTTACTTCTGCATCATAAACTAACAAAGATGGTGCAGTATCAGCCAAAGGAGAAGCATTACAAATATTACCAACCATAGTAGCCCGGTTTCTTACTTGCAAAGAACCTACCACATGAGCACCTTCAATTAAAACAGGATATTTTTCTCTAATAAAATCATATCTACCTAATTGATTTAAAGTTACTGCAGCACCGATAGTAAGACCATTCTTTTCATCATAAGAAACTTCATTTAATCCTGGAATACGTTTAATATCTACCAGATACTTAGGCTTCCAATGACCTTCACGGATCCGAATGACTACATCAGTACCGCCACACAAAATTTTAGCTTCTTTACCATGCTCAGCGAGAAACTGACATGCTTCCATAACAGAACTTGTAACTACATAGTCAAAACTATTCAGTTTCAAATTCATACACCTCCCAATAAAAGTTAATAATCCTATCCATTCAACTAAAGTGATCTATTAAGATTACTGTTATTTAGAATTTGTTTTTCAATAATATAATATGTATTCCGTATTATCGAACAAATTACCTTTGGACGCTTTTACAAATAATTAACCAAAAATTCAGATAACTTATTCATGAGTTCTCTGTTGTATAAGTATTATAACACTTTACTTATTAAGTTTCGATAAAATTTTGACGGTAATTATTTCTTGTGGAACTGATAATAAAAAAAGGAGAACCAATTTGGCTCTCCAATATTTTACGCGCTTTCATAAGAAATATTTTCTTCTAACTGCTTAAATTCTTCATTAATATAGAAATTCATTTTCATAATTCGCTCCATAAATAAGCTTGAACTCTTTAACAAGGATGAGATAGAATATGCCCTATACATCTCAGAATCATTTTGAATTTTTACAAGAATAAATTGCCCAGCTTTATAGTCAACCTATTTAGGTTTTTCAAACTTAAATGTGTACTCGATAGTATCATCCATAAGCTTTCTTATCTTATCTATTCTTGCATTAATTTTTTACCTATTTTCATAACCTGTAAGATCTGTATTTTCAGCTATCTTAATTGCAGTTTCTTCATTGTTAAGAGTAAGAATACCTGCTGGACAGTTTTCAACACAAGTAGAGCAGCGGATACATACTTCATTATCAACCTGATTTTTATCAGAAAACTCAAGGTAAGGATCCAATTGCATTGGACAAACTCTAGCACATTTACCACAACTATGACACATATCTCTATGAGTTACAGTTATTTTTTCATCAGTCTTTTTAGTAATACCCAATAATTTACCTAACTTATAAGATAATCTTTGTAAAATACCCATTGGACAAAAATTACACCATGTTCTTGGAGCATAAACTATACTTAAAATACCACCCAAAACTGTAACCATCAGATAACTACTCACAAATATTAATCCGAGTTTATCGCAAAAAGGAGTCTCGCCCCAAAGTGCAGATACTTTTATGAATTTACTAACTAACTTATACGAAAACGCTAGGAAAAATAACCCACCAAGAATTTTTGATTTGAAAAATCCAGGAATTTTTGTATTTCTACTTATTGGCATGATTAAAGAATCAAACAAACTTCCATGAGGACAAAAATTTCCACACCAATATCTACCTTTAAAAAATGCAGTTGTTGTAAGTGCAATCATTACTGGAATAACTAAAAGTCCTAACTTAGGATACCATAAACCTCCGACAGCTACTGTTAATGTAAAAATCCACCCATATTTTCTTATTAGTGAAAAAGTACGATTTGTTTTAATATTAAATGATGCCATGTTAAAATCCTCCTTAGTATAGTTTAGTGTTTGCATGCAATTTGATTCATCCCCATACCACCGGGGGGTACTTTTCTATTATACGCAATTCTCTTCTTCTTGTCAACAAAAAAATCCCCCAAATTTATTTTGGGAGATTTTTATTATAAATCTGATGCTTCATTAAAGTCGAAATTATAACAAGTTATTATTTCTTAAGTTTAACGACTTCAGAAGAAGATTTGAACTTCCACTGAAGTTTTAAAATTATTGTAAGACTTCTACCCACCTCCAGAGGAGAGGACTTCCCCTTCTGAAATGCCGTTAAATTATTTCTTCAATTTCCTCTATTACCACACCATGTTTTAAATAATCTAAATTTAAAAATAAAACTGTCGTTGCTACTATAATAAAGGAATTTATGACCTTAATTAAACTAAATAAAACAAAAAATCCAAGACCAAGTTCAATATTTTCAAAAGGCCATACTACAAGCTGTACAATAATTCCAATCAAAATATTAAGCACAAGTGTAAAACCAAACACTTTCCACCATTTACCTTGCACAGCTTGATGACTATCTTTTAAAGCCGAATAACAAGACCCTTCTTTTAAAACAGCAGCTTGTATAGAAAAAGTATAATTTACACTCCAGTAAATGCCAGGAATTATCAACAATAGGCTCCATAGAAATGTTAATATAGTCTGTATAATTGAAGTTCCTACCCCTTTAAACCACTTTGAAAATCCTCCTTTTATCGCTTCAACATAGTTTAAATTTTTTCCATTGATAGAACTAGCAGTAAGAACGATAATCGCCAGCGTTGCTGCAGTACCAAAGATCAGTTCTGACAACGTACTACCTATCTGATCTATCATTATCAGGTTTTTTAAGTGAGTATAATTGCCGAAAGAATGAAAATTATATCTTATAACTGAAGATCCAACTATTAGATAATACGGAGTATAAAGCAAAACAATAATAAATAAAATTGACTTTAAATTCTTTTTATAAACTTGCCAACTTGTTGATAAAAATTTGCCCAAACTCAATTCTCTAGAATTAATTGTTTCAATCATAGTCATCCCCCCAAAAAGTTTTCTCTCCTTACCAATTTCTATGTTTTAACTATAAATTATTATTCGACATTCTTCTCGTTTTTCCTCTATATTAGAATGATAATTTATTTTTTTTAAAAACAATTTAACCCCACCAGTTTTAAAAACTTTGTGGGGCTTATAATAATTACTCTATTAGGTTAATTCATGCTTTTCCTTGCCATACATCGGCCGTTTAGTATATGTCGTATGGAATAACTCTAATGAACGTTCACCCATTGGTTCACCTAGATAATCTTTATACAATTTCTGAATCCAAGGATTTTCATGAGCTGTACGAATTTCTTTCGATTCATCTTCCCTAAACAAAGCATTCCCTCGATGATTTCCTGCATCTACCTGCAAATACCATTGATCTTTGTGACTATAAATCGGCTGACCTCCACCACTAACACACCCTCCAGGGCAAGCCATTATTTCAACCAGATGATATTTAACCTCACCTTTTAATACTCGATCAAGTAGATGTCGCGCATTTCCTAAACCACGCACAACTGCAAACCGAAACACTTCTCCATTAATCTCCACTTCAAGTTCACGATAGCTATCAGAACGAATTGCTTCATATTGAATAGCTTTCATCTTTTCTCCAGTTAATTTCTCATAAACTGTTCTCAATGTCGCTTCCATTACACCACCACCAGCGCCAAAGATAACCCCCGCACCACTGGCATATCCCATTGGTTCATCATACTTTTCATCAGGTAATTTAGATAAATCTAAACCCGCTTGTTTAATAATCTGTCCCAACTCCCGAGTTGTGAGCACTGCATCTACAGCCTGGACTCCACCCACTTCCATCTCTGGGCGACGTGCTTCAAACTTTTTAGCAACGCAAGGCATAACTGAAACACAGAAGATTTTCTTGGGATCAATTCCCGCCTTCTCTGCATAATAAGTTTTAGACAAAGCTCCAAAGACCTGCTGAGGAGAACGTACTGTAGATAAATGTGGTAAAATCTCATGGTAATAGTTTTCTGCAAATTTTACCCATCCAGGACAACAAGAAGTAAATTGAGGTAAACGTTGTCCTTCTTTTAAACGATGCATAAATTCTGCTCCCTCTTCCATAACAACCACATCAGCACCAAAACAATCATCGAAAACTTTATCAAAACCCATACGTTTTAGAGCCGCCACAACTTTTCCCGTCACTAAGGAACCAATTGGCATACCAAACATTTCACCAATCGTTGCTCTAATCGAAGGTGCAGTCTGAATCACCACATGTTTCTCAGAATCAGCCAATGCTTCCCAGACAAGTTCAGTATCTTTTCTCTGTTCACTCAACGCACCAGTTGGACATACCAAAATACACTGACCACAATATGTACATGGTGTATCAATCTGGCTATCATTCATTGCAGGGCCAGCGAAAGATTTAAATCCTCTCTCATTTATATCATAAATCCCTGCTGTTATCACTTTCTTACAAACTGTGATACATCGCCTACAAAGAATGCATTTACTTGGATCTCGAACAATGGATGGAGAGAGATCATCTATAGGTATTGTTCGTCTTTCTCCACGAAATTTCAACCCACGTATGTCATACCTCTTTGCTAAGGTCTGTAATTCACAATTTTGATTAGCAATACAGGTAAGACACTCAAAAGGATGATCTGATAAAAGGAGCTCGATCATCTGCTTTCTTGCTTTAATAACTCTAGGCGTAGTTGTCTTAACCTTCATCCCTTCGCGAACTTTATAAACACAAGAAGCAGCTAATCTTGGATCTCCTTCAACTTCTACAAGACAAACCCGACAAGCTCCTTCTACATTAAGATCCTTTAAATAGCAGAGTGTAGGAATGTCAACTCCGATCTTACGAGCGGCGTTCAATATCGTAGTACCTTCTTTAACCGTTACCTTTTGACCATCAATCTCTAAAGAAATCATCTTTTCCATCAAACCCCTCCCTTCACGAGAGTCCTATTGGGGTGTCCTCTTAATATTGCATCTACTGGACATTTTTGATAACAGATACCACATTTTTCACAAGTTTCGGGATCAATCTGATAGGGTTGTCTAGCTTCTCCTGTAATTACCCCTAGAGGACAAGCTTTAGCACATATACCACACCCAATACATTTTTCTGGATCGATATAATAATGTCGAAGATCTTTGCAGACTCCAGCAGGACAATTTTTGTCCAAAACATGAGCAAGATATTCATCTTTAAAATATCGCATAGTACTCAATACGGGATTTGGTGCAGTCTGGCCCAATCCACAGATAGATGTATCTTTAATCAATGTCGCCAAATCTTCTAAGTCAGCCAAATCTTCTTCTTTACCATTTCCAGAGACAATTCTTTTTAAAATCTCCAACATCCGTTTTGTACCAACCCGGCAAGGGGTACATTTACCACAAGATTCATCTTGAGTAAAATCTAAATAAAATTTAGCTATATCAACCATACATGTATCTTCATCCATAATGACCAATCCACCAGAGCCGATCATAGCTCCTGTATCAAGGAGGGATTCATATTCCATAGGTAGTTCCAAATGATCTTTTGTTAAAACTCCTCCAGAAGGGCCTCCAATCTGAGCTGCCTTAAACTCTTTACCATCAGGGATTCCGCCCCCTAATTCGTAGATAATCTCTCCTAAAGTTGTTCCCATTGGAACTTCAATCAAACCAGTATTTTTAATATTTCCAGCAAGGGCGAAAACCTTTGTTCCTTTGCTATCTTCTGTTCCATATTCTGCATACCATTCTCCACCTTTTAAAAGAATAGGAGCAATGTTTGCTAAGGTTTCTACATTATTAATCAAAGTAGGCTTATTCCAGAGACCTTTGGTAGCTGGAAAAGGAGGCTTAGGTCGTGGCTCACCACGTTGGCCTTGAACCGAATGAATTAAAGCAGTTTCTTCACCACAAACAAAAGCACCTGCACCTACTCGAATCTCTAAATCAAATTCAAAATTTGAATCTAAAATATTTTTCCCTAAAGCCCCATATTTTCGTGCCACATCAATCGCTGCTTCCAATCGTTCCACTGCCAGCGGATATTCAGCCCTAACATATACATACCCCTGTCTAGAACCAATCACATATCCAGCTATTGCCATCGCTTCAATGATACTATGAGGATCACCTTCTAAAATACTCCGATCCATAAATGCTCCTGGATCACCTTCATCAGCATTGCAAATTACATATTTCGTCTTACTTTTATCTTTTAATTCTGACTTGCTAGTCATCTCCCACTTAAGACCTGTAGGAAAACCACCGCCACCTCTTCCTCGTAAACCTGAAATTTTTATCTCTTCAATTACCTCTTCTGGAATCATCTCATGCAATGCTTTTGTAAGCGCCTGATATCCCCCTTTTGAGAGATAATCTTCAATCTTAATTGGATCAATCACTCCAGAATTACGCAAAGCTATCTTGACTTGGTTCTTAAAAAAACTGATCTCATTAATCGTATATGCTTTCTCCCCAGTCTCTGGTATCTGGTAAAGCAACTCTTCTACGACTTTTCTATTGACCAAGTGTTCTTCTACGATTTTTTTAACATCATCAGGTTTTAAACGGTGATAAAAAATTTCTTCTGGTGAAACCACCATAACTGGCCCAAAATCACAACTTCCTATACAACCTGTCTCAATAATCCGATATTCTGAAGTAAGATTATGTTTAGCTAACTCATGATCTAGAGCTTCCTTTATCTTTCCTGCCCCTGCTGATAGACAGGCCGCCCCTGAACAGATCAATAACTGACCACGTTGTGCCATCCTTATCCCTCCTTTCTCATTGATAAGTTTTTAAAATTTCTCTAACTTTTTCAGGAGTCAAATGCCCATGCATATCTTTACCAATAGCCATCACAGGTGCCAGACTACATGCTCCCAAACAACGGGTAGTTTCAATAGTAAACATCCCATCCTCAGTAGTCTCACCTGGATCAATATTTAGTTCTTCTTTCAATACATCTAAAATCTGTTGTATACCTTTCACATAACACGCAGTACCCATACAAACTTCAATCGTATATTTCCCTCGAGGTTCCATAGAAAATAGTGAATAAAAGCTAACTACTCCATAAACTTCTGGAAAGGGAATGCCCAAATGCTCAGCAATATAGATTTGTACTTCCCGGGGCAGATATCCAAAAATTTTTTGAGCTTGATGTAAAATGGTAATCAATGTACCTTCTTTATCTTTGTATTCCCGAATAATTTGATCTAATTGTTCATACCGCGAATCATATTCTTCTGTCATCACATCATCTGATCGTTTTTGTTCCTCTACTTTCATCCATTCCTCTACTTTCATCCATTCCCCTCCTTTCAATACTACAAAATAGTATATGTAAAAATAAATCTTATATTTGAATATCCAAAATTTTTGCAAATAAAAAATAACCTTTCCTGTATTCAGAAAAGGTTATTTTAATATTATGAACCAGATAGATGTGCTTTGCTGGCATCATATCCTAAACGTTCTAAAAATTCTTTTATTCTTCGCCACTGTTCTCCAGGAGGAAGATTCAAATCTGGATAAACTAGTAATTCCTGTCCTATCTCAAATGCTTCTTTTACCCGTTCAGATAAATTTACTAACTCTCCTATTCGTTTATCTTTTCCCGTTGTAGTTATAGCCAAATCCAAAAGATGTAATCCAATTCTATGAAGGATAATTGTCTCATTACGATATTCTTTGATCAATTCATGACCATTTTTCAAAATATTTTTTCGAGAATCTAAATGCATATTACTGCTAATTTTATAATTTTCCACCAAACGATTGATAACAAAATGATGAAAGATTACATTATTCATTTCAGAAACTAAAATTGTTTCAGGCTCATCCTTATCACCACAACTTACCGCAAACAATCCTTCTCCCTTTAATAGCAAATGACCTAATTCATGGGCAGTAACTTCCACCTTCTCATTTGGTTTTAAAGTACTAAGCAAAATAATCTGCCATCCCCCAGGAACTGGGATAGTTATACACTGTTTTTCTTCCGTAAGTTCAATCCCTGTACCAACCGATTCTTCTATAGAAAGTGACAAAACTTCAATTGATTCATCAAGAGCATCTCTTGCATCATTTAATAAATCATTCCTCATGAAAAATCTCCTAACTAGAAAAATTTATTCTGCGTTCGACTTGGACATAATCCAAATTCAAAAACAGCACAACTGTCGCAACCGTAAAGTAAGAAAGAATTCCAGTGAGAATACTTTCAATAAATATATTGGCAACAGAATAACCAGGTAAAATTATTCCTATCAGATAATCAAAACCTAACCCTAATCCTAAACGCGCAGCCCCTAAAAAGAGGGTTATCCCAAAAATTTTCCACCATCTTCCTTTCACTAATCTTTTACTATAAGCTAGAGCTTGCATTCCTCTGATATTTCTTAAAACTACAACATAAGCCACAAAGGAATAAAAAACATACCAAATAATTCCAGGAATAATAAACAAAAACATTAATCCCATCACAATAATTCCCTTAAATAAATTGGTCATAATCATATTTCCCCATCTGGAAAAAGCTTTGTTCATAGATTCATCTAACCGAGTTTCTTCACCACGTAAAAAACCTTCTACCAATACGGCTATACCCATTATAGCCAAGACTCCGAAGAATTCTTGGGCCATCTGAATCAGTCTAATATAAATCCAAAACCCTTCAACTTCTCCATACCCATTCATTAATGACTCTGTAGGGATCATATAAACCAAAATATTTATCGGAATATAAATTATTAATGCAATTAATAAGATTGTCCGAAAGTTCTTCGAAAAAATACTCCAACTATTAATTAATATTTCCCCTAAAGTAAGTTCACGTTGTTGAATATTTTCAAACATACTTTACCCCCTCCCTATATCAAATAATGTGTCTAATTATTATTATAAACATATTCAAAATTTTTTCAACTCTTCTCGCAAGAAATAAAAATCTCTGGCGTAAAAACCAGAGATTCTATCATATTTTACCCGATAGGAACTAAGTGTGTTTTTGAGATTGTTTTAATATTTGGAATATTAGGATATTGAATGATCTCTCCCTCCCAGGTGCGTAATGTAACATAATCCTTTTCGCGAGAGATAATGTAATTTGGTAAAATAGGAGTTTTTCCTTTTCCTCCTGGTGCGTTCACAATATAAGATGGAATTGCCATACCAGAGGTATATCCGCGAAGATGCTCCATGATTTCAATTCCTTCATCTATAGAACATAAGAAATGGCTGGTACCTCGTACATGCTTTGGATGAAAAATGTAATAAGGTCGTACACGAATTTTTAATAATAAATGATTAAGACGCTTCATTACATATTTATCATTATTAACCCCATTCAATAAAACCGCTTGATTACCTAATGGTACACCAGACATAACTAATCTTTCAGCAGCTTCTTTCACTTCATGGGTAATCTCAATTGGATGATTGAAGTGAGTATTGATATAAAGGGGATGGTATTTTTTAAGTATATCACAAAGTTCAGGAGTAATCCTTTGAGGCATAGTAATCAATGTTCGAGTTCCTAATCGAACATAATCAACATGTGGAATGCTAGTAATCTCATTTAGTAGCCAGTCGATCATCGTATCAGTCAAAGTCAGCGGATCACCACCAGTTATCAGAACATCACGTATCTCAGTATTTTCTCTGATATATTGAATCGATTCCTTTAAAATTGCTCGCGATTTATGACAGTCAACCTGTCCAATATTCCTCCGTCTTTGACAAAAACGACAATACATAGCACACTCATTGGTCACGTTCAAAACCACTCGATCTGGATATCTGCGAGTGACGCTACCAGCAGGATTAGTATATTCCTCAGCCATAGGATCAAGTTCACCAGATTGATCTAAAATTTCTACTTCCTGAGGTAATGACATTAAATAAATTGGGTCTTTTGGATCATCTGGATCAATTAAACTTAGGTAATATGGCGAAATTGTCCAACGATATTTACGCCCAACGGCTTTTATCTCCTCTAACTCTTTATTGGATAATTTTAATACTTGCCCTAATATATCTACATCATTGATTCGATTTGCCAATTGCCAGTGCCAATTCTTCCAATCCTCTTCGCTGCCACCTAAAATCTCTAGAATTTTTTTCTTCTGGCGTTCAATCATCATTTTGCGCTTAAATCCATCTGGAATACTCTCCTGAACATCTAAATAATCTTGAATTCTTGACTTTAAAACATCAGCTCGTTGTAAAGAAATCTCTCGTCCTCTTTTAAGTTTTTTCATAAATGCCTCCTCCCAAATCTAAACAGGTATAATTTTATTCATATTAAAGAACATACTACTATTATAACACAAATTGAATTAAGTCGCAAATAAGTTATTACATTTACTACTAAAAGTTACTAATAATATTATTTTTGGAGGGAAAATTTTGAGCAGCATAACAACAGATTTGATGAACGAAATTAATACAACTGCAAAAAAGAATGGCGCCATTCTTGTAGGTTCAACAAAAATTCGTCGTACAGAGCCTGTGATTATCTTTGCTTTTCCCTTTTTAGATGAATGGTTTTTTAATCATCCATTCACTCTCACCAAAAGATTGGTAGAAGAGTATCTGACCAGCAAGAACGTTCATAATATAACAGCAAAAATTTTAACAAAAGAAGGATATCGGGCAAAATATAAAACTATACTTTCCCTTTTTGGAGATTTTCGTCCCCTTGCAGTTGCAGCAGGCTTAGGTGAATGGGGTCGAAATGGTCTTGTGGTTAATAAAGATTATGGTTCAGGTCTCCTCTTTTCAGCAATCTTTACCAATGCTCCTTTAGAAGTTAGCAAGCCACTCACTCCTCAAATTCCTGCAACAATGGAGACTCACTGCACTTCATGTGGACAATGTATTGAAGCATGCCCTGCAAATGCATTTGCCGATGGAAAATTTCATTATTATCGCTGTCTCCCACATGCCCTTAGAGGGTGTGGGGAATGTTTAAAGGCATGTAAAGGAAAGTGAAAAAACAAAAACCGACGATTAATTTATTCGCTGGTTTTGTGTTCTACAAATCCATTAGTTTTTAGAAGTTGTTCAACCTTTTCTAAAGATGCAGAATATATGCCGAATATGGTTCCACCTGAGCGAAGAATTCTGTGGTGATTTATGATTGACGTTGGCCCTCGTCTATCATAAATCAGAGTAAATTCTCCATCTTGAAAAGGAAGTTCTTTTTTGGTACTTGCATATACAAAACTTGCATGATCATAATTTATTTCTTCTAATGATGATTTTGCAATTTTGATTAATTCAATCGAATTATCCAGACCTGTAATGTTTTTTGCATATCTAGCCATCTTAAGAGTAAAGTCTCCATGTCCACAACCTGCATCTAAAATAGATTCAAAATTTGGCAACATGCTAACTAACCTTTCTTCAAATACATCTTCTCCAGATAACCCTTCTACAGTGAATATTGCATTACTCTTATAACCGCCATTTCTTCTGGCTATCATGTCATACCATTCAATACTCATGTTATTTATTTCTCAACTCCTTTTCAGAAACAATATACCATTTACCATCTATTAACTCTAGAATAAATTCTTCTTTTTTCTGTACTTTCCTTTCTCCCTTAGATATAATTTTTTGATAAAGGGTCATATCATAATTTAACCTTACAGTAGCTCTTGTACCTTCAATTTTAATCCTTTGATACCTTACTGAAATTCTCTTATATTTAAATTTTATAAATGCAACTACCCAATTATTCATTAATTCATTACGCGATTCCTCTTGAGTTATCATCTTTTTTTTACCATAATCATACAACGTATTAGTATAAGGATCACTATATAAACTCGCTATTCCGCTTATATCTTCGTTAGCTGAAATTGAAAGCAGACTAGCCCTAAAAGCGAAAATTAAATCAAAAAATGACTTTTTCCAAAAAAATTTTAAGAAAAAGAAGGAGTTTGGTATCATATGTGGTATTAATACATATAATAGAAAGGAGAAAGATTCATGAGTCAACTCGAAAAGCTATACAAAAAGTGTTCTAAACGACCAACACCATCAGATATCACTTTTTTTGAAGCTGATAGGTTGTTACGAGCTTTTGGATTTATACAGCGTCAATCAGCTGGAGGAACTAGTCATTTTATTTATAATCACCCCGAGCTTGATGATTTACAAATTACTATTCCTAAACATGGAAAGACAATAAAAAAATTTTATGTAAAGACTATGGTTGATGCAATAAATAAAATCAAGGAAATTGGAGGTGAAGATATTGAATAAAGATATGATTTTGGCTAGACCTTATAGAATGAGATTTTACCCAGATAATGTTGATGGAAATGTTGAATGGAATGTTGAATTTCCAGACTTACCAGGTTGTGTTGCTAGTGGAGATACTTTAGAAGAAGCACTGGAGTTGGCTCAAGATGCAAAAAGAGTTTGGTTAGAAATAGCTTTGGAAGATGGTAAAAAAATACCTAAACCCGACAATTTAGAAAATAATGATTTTAGTGGAAAATTCACCTTAAGACTTCCTAAAAGTCTTCATAGAGAACTAACCCTAGAAGCTGAAGAACAGGGAGTGAGTTTAAATCAATATATTTTGTTTTTAGTAACAAAAAAACATTATCAGAGTAATACTGCTAAAGAAATTGAACAAGAGGCAGTTTTAATGACCGAAATTAGGCAGGTAACTCTGACAGGAAATAAAAAAGGTTGGAATGGAATAGTTAACTCTCAATCTGACCCCTTTAAAATGGTAGCGAATAGAATTATAGAAGATAGAGGAGGATTATATTATGAGCCAATCTCAAAGACTAATAGATGGTAATAAAATAAATATTCAATTGAAATCTGTTAATTTTAATTATTCACAACCATCTAAGGAGTTGTTAGAAAACATAAAAGAATTTGAGACAAATATTAAAGATAATTATTCTATATTAGATATTGCAGAAGACCATGTTAAAATTATTTTTGAAAGAAATGTGTATTTTGATCCAAAAGCTCTTTATGATATTGAAATAAAAATCATATTAAAGTATAAGCTAAATGAAATTACTGATAAAGATGATGATTATTTAAAAAAATTAAAATGTGAGATAAATGACCGAATTGATGACTTGATGATGCCTGCTACTATTCATTCATCAGTTTTAGTTAGTCAACTAACAAATGTTGATTCTAATGACCTTCCATTAGTTACTGCACCGATTTTCATTTCGAGTACAAAAGATACTAAATAAAAATCTAAAAACTCAAAAACTTGATAATCAACTTCAGCTAACAAGGGATATCCAACATTCTCCTTCGTTTCACTACGGAGAACGTTGGATATCCCATCTTTGTTCTTGACATATTCATCAAGTTTTTTTGAAATGATTCATTATTGCTCTTTTTTCTGGCAATATTTCTGTTGATTCACAACCGTTTAATAGTGGTATAGATAAAATTATGACTACGATAAAATAAATCACAATACTATTTCTTTTCATATGTTTTAACTCCCTTATTTTTATGTATTGCAAAAATTTTAAAGAATTTTAACCTCTAAACCCTTGATACCTAAACATTTTTCATGTTGATGTTAAGTACTATTTCCAAAACTGAAACAACTTCTTTGTCTTTCTTTTTTGCCTGTTCTAAAATAGATATTATTTTTTCTCTTAAGTCAGACTCTCTAAATTTTAACCATGCTTCTTTATCCCAATACCCACCAAGGACTCCCCATATCTCCCACATTAAATCATGGATATCTTTGAATTTTTTTGAACACTCCAGTAGTTCATCATTAATTTCTGGTTCGAAATAAGTTAGTCTTTCTAAAAATGACCCTCCCCAACTACGGGCTTCTGCATAACTTCCTACTAATGCACTATGTAAACTATGCATCTCTTTTACTTGCTTGTCGTCCAGTGTTTCAATATCTTTGTTTTTCAAAAAATTAATCCAGGCATCATATGCCTTAAAACCAGCATAATATCCATCACTTTCTTCCTTTCTCATTATATCTAATCCATTTTTTAAAATCTGTTTTGAAGTAAGAGATGGTTCTATTTTTTCCTTAATAATAACGAGTTTCCATGTATCATTATACCAATTCCTTTTTCTAAATTGTCCAGTTGCTTCAAAATCATCATGCTCATTTTGAAAATAATTCCACCCAATAATCACTTCGCCAGATTCATCATAACCAGTAATAATACAACATTCAGGTGGTCCGATAACTCCAAATGCTAACACAGGAACATTTTGATCAATAGTTTCAATAATTTTTTCTTTCCAGATCAATTCCTCATCACTGGTTTCGGTTTTTTCTAAAATATCCATTTTATATCCAGCCCAATTAAAAGCATTATGTATTGTTTCATTATGTGAATTAATTTGTGTTAAATCCATACAACTCATACAATGTTCTTTACTCCATAAAAGTCCAAATGCCATCCCAGAAGCTCCAAGAAATTCAACATTCGCCATATTCAATTTCCACTCTTGATCATGGGCTTTAATAGTCTGCCATGGATAATCTTCTCCAACGTATCTCAAAGCAGAAGCAAGACAGGCAGGAAAAGGAAAGCTTTCTGGACACCTGTTATCTTTTCCAGCAGTATGAAATCCAACTTCCATTACATTCTCTAAAACCTTGCGTTTCATATTACTCACATTCACCCTTCCATCATTTTTTCACTACATGAACATCTTTTCTTTTACCTTGATTCGTTTACCTTCAAATGCGATTCCTAGTTCAATTATATTATCTACCCCTCTGTTCAACAATTCCTGTCGATATTGTCTATCTTCAATCTGCTGTAATGCTGCCTCCACAGTTGAAACTAACGTTTCTCCTCTATTAAGATTGACCTTTTTAAATTCCATAATGATACCTAGCTTTTTAGTGCGAGGTATTAACATGACATCATACCTACCATAACCACTTTCTCTATTTGATTTGATATCATAATCTTTTTGTAGATAAACAAGCATTCCGAGCACAAAAGCATGATAGACCACTTCAGGTTCCTTATTGGCTAGATCAAAAAAACTAACACTATTTAAAACAAATTTTTGAAAAATCTCCTCAAAAACTGCAATCTCTCCTGATATCAAACTTTTCCACATAATATCTAATTCATCTGAACACAGATTCTCCTTAAACCAATTGATAATAATATCTTCATAAATATATCTGACTTCTTCATTAGGAATCTGCAAATCACAAAATAATCGCCCATTATGCCATTTTTTACCTTCTACCTTCAAATATCCGCTCAATAATAAAAAGCTAAATAGTGTTGACTTACTCCGGATATCATCAAAGGTAATATTTTCATCAACCTGAATGTTAACTGACTCACCATCAATCAGTATCTCAAGATCTTTTTTAAATCCACTACCAGCCTCTGCTATAAATTTTTTGACCAGATCATTACTACTGGTATTAACCCAATAAGGCTGAATAATACCTTTATTATCGATCAATTTAACTACTGACCATGGATTATAAACTGTTTTTTCACCAAATTGATACCCATTATACCAGCGTTTAGCATCTTCAAATATACCAATTAATCCAAAAGAATCCAGAAAATACTTAACCTCCTCTTCTAACAACCCAAAGTGTTGATCAAATTGGGCATTTAGAAGGCTGTATACTGATAGATTATTCAACCCAGAAAAGATACTCTCTTTGGCAACCCGTAAGATACCTGTTAGGATACCCTTTTCCAGAGAAGGATTGTCTTTTAAACCTCCACCCAACAAAGTCCTGGTAAAGTTAACTACTTTATCATAATATCCGTAAATATATCCCGTCTGAATCGGTGCATCATATTCATCAATCATTATTAGAACTTTTTCATCCCAATAACGTCGTAGATACTCAGACAAATCTTTAAACGCTTCAACATAAAATACTTCTTCTGCTTCTATTGATAATATTTGCTTATACCTTTCCTTTTCATATCTATCCAATTTGGAGCTATTTAACAAATAGTCATGTCTTTTAAATTCCTGAGCAATTAATTTTTTTATTTTTAATAACGCATTCTGCCAATTATCTTCCTTAACATCTTTAAAAGTCAAATATATCACAGGATATCTACCCTGATGTTTTAGATATATCTCATTAGTTTTAGAAATAGCCAGGTCTTTAAATAAATAGCTATAATCTATATCTGTTTTTTCGAAAAAATATTTCAACATAGAAATATTAAGGGTTTTCCCAAACCTGCGTGGTCTGGGAATCAACAATACCTTCGCATCTGTATCTACTATTTCCTGAATGAATAAACTTTTATCGACATAGTAATAATCATCTTCTATGATCTCTTTAAAATCACTCACACCAATCGGTAAACGTTTTTTCATGCTTCTAACCTCCTGTTTTACACTGCGCCTGATTTACCCTTGATCAATCTTCAATTTTTCTAAACATTCATCTCCCACAAAGACTAACACCCATTTCAGAAGTTTGTGGCGATGCTTTAACTCATCATCATCCTGATAGGACAGAAGTTGTTCACGTCCTTCTGCTAATTTTTTATCAATAATCGCCCAACCTTCCTTTTTATATGCACTCTTTTTGATATACTTAAGCTCGATTAGACCTTCATATAAACTCTCTTCTGAGTCAGGATGTTGGAAAAAGCCTATATCTACATATCCTTCTTTCGTCTCATACTCACTCTTAATATAATAAGCCTTACTCATAACTAGATAAGTATACATGATTATTTTAATATACTTTTCATCAAATTCGATAAAATCCCTAAAGGATAATTGTTTTAAGGTCTTTTCAACTACTTTGAGAAATTTATCGATATCACCAGTCAAAGCAAGTGTTTCGATACTATCCTGGATCTCTGATATATCAAGATTTAGCTCAAATCTCTCCTGAAGTATCTTAAAAAAGAAATCAAAATATAGCTCTTTAATCGCATAATTGGGGACTTTCAATCTAACCCTTTTCAACACCTTCTCTTCAATGGTTAAAAAACCTAAATAAAATAGTAAAGAAAGGAAATCTGCCTCTGTAAAGTCTTTCGCCAGACTGTATTCTCTGGTGATGGTAGTTGTTTGGGATTGGCCCATTAAAATCTTCTCTAAAATCTGATAATTCCTTTCACGATTCTTTAAAGTAAATAATTTTTGTAACTTCGCATAATCACTGGCTATGTTAGTATCTATTAAGTCTTCAGGAGGAGTATTAGATTTCTTAAAGCTATTTAGGTAATATAGAACCATATCACTATTATAAACTCTCTTGATTGCATTTTGACTAAATAGATAACCATTATAATACTTTCGTAAAGTTGGCAACAACATTTCAATACTATCTGTTTCTTTAAGAATTATTTTCAAAAGATCAACCACTTCTTCTTCAGTAAATCCCATCATCTCATTTAGATTTTTATCTCTGGTTAAATTTGAGGCTATATTAAAACCACTGGTTAGGCTATCTAATGTTATCGGGCTTACTCCTGTGACAAACATTCTATCAATAAGTCCATTCTGTGTTCCTATCTTTAAAACCTCATACCACTTACGGACAAATCCTGTTTTGCTAATAGTCTCTTCAAAAACCTCTGTTTGAAAACTTAATAACTCATTGGCAAAGTGATCATATTCATCAATAAATACATAGATTTTTCCATTAATTTCGAATTGCACTCGACTCAAAAATGATCTCATTACTGATGATGGTAGTCCTGTAGTTTCATATTTAAAATCTAGATCATATCTTTTAAGGAAATTATTCAATTCTTCCTGAACAACTAAACTATAATCATTTAGTAATCTCTCCTGGCTGGAAGTGTTGATTCCTGAAAAGTTAAAATTCAAAATATAAAAACTATTAGCTAGTGGGGTCGAATGTTGCCCAATATATAATCCAGCAAACAATTTATTAAAATCATCCCTGGTGTTTATGTCATAGTACCTAGCTAACATTGATAAAAATAGACTCTTTCCAAACCTTCTAGGTCTTAAAAAGAAGATATATTTCTCACCATAACTTTCCAAAAGCTCAATATATTTAGTTTTGTCTACATATATGTAGTCTTGCAATATTAGATCTTTGAAATCACTGATACCATAAGGGATTTTCTTTCCGCTTTTCATCACGATCCCTCCTTTTAATTATTGGTAAAATATTGACCCTCTCATTATACCACACAAAGGAGAGTTTAAAAACTTCATCCTGAAGTTTGCTATAAAGTTTTTTGCTCTTTCTCTAAAAAAGTCTATTTCAAAAATCTAAATCTCATGTTATAAGAATAAAAAGAACCCTATTTCTCACGTTGAGAAATAGGGTTCTTTTTATTCCTTGACTAATATTAAAGTTTACTTCACAATTACCGAAACTCCATCAGGAACCACTGTAATTGTTGCATCCTTTCCTTTCATCTCAAAAGCCATCTTTAATGCTTCTTCTGCAGATATCGCATATTTCATGTGCATATCTTCTATCATCTTTTTATCACATTGATCAGTCACAAGAATCACTTCATGCTTTTCTAAAATTCGAGCCAATATTTGAGACTCCCACTGATCTGGTAATGTTTTATCTCTCGGAATCTGTAAGACTTTATCAGTCCACTCCCGTGGATGATTAACATTAGCCAAAGCTTCATAAAAACTCTGACCTCCATGCCCATCATTACACGCAGATATAATAATAATTACACCACCCTCAGCCGCTGTAGCTTCTGCAGCAGTCATCCCCTTGACGGATTGATAAATATTTTGATCTAAAGGATATCCACCATTAGAAGTTACTACAATATCAGCAGGACAGGGAGAAACTTGCGCTAACTTGCTAACAAATTCTGTTCCTTTAAGATGTGCCTTCTCGAAATGACCAGCAAAAGCGTTAATAACCTGTTTTTCAGCATTGATCACTACATTGAGAATAAAAGCAAGCTTTGCTTTTTTAGCTGCATAAATCATATCTTCATGAATTGGATTATTTTCTAAGTTTCCCGTTCTAGCAAATTGATTTGCAATAAATTCTGAGCAATGGTTTGCTAAAACTGTTTCTTTTGCCGCAATTCCTGGCAAAACACTTTTCCGACCACCAGAAAACCCAGCGAAGAAATGAGGTTCAATAAATCCTTCAGCAATTAATAAATCAGCCTCTACAGCTAACTTATTCAACAATATGTCACCACCAGAAGGCAGTTTTCCTATGTAGACCATGTCTTCCTTATCACGACTAAAATGATTAACTAAACGCTCATTTTTTACAATCTCTTCGCCAAACTTATCGTTCATCTCTTCTTCGGAAGTAGGGCGATGAAAACCTGTCGCAATCAAGATTGTAATCTCTGCATCTGGATTTACTTCTCTGATCTTTCTAAGCACAATAGGTAAAGTAATTTTACTAGGGACTGGCCGTGTGTGGTCACTTGTAATAATTACGATATTTTTCTTACCTTTAGCCAATTCTATTAGTGATGCACTCTCAATCGGATTATCTAAAGCTCGCTCAACTAGTTCACTTTCAGGAATTTCAGTCTTATAATGGTGTGCGTTAAACTCTAAAATCTTTTGAAGATTTGCATCAGGAATCTTCACATCTACAAATTTTCTTGCATACGGAATTTTAATAGTGGTCATGTTTGTCCTCCTCTCTCTTCTTTTTACTCAATCTTCCTCACTCCTTTTGGAACTTTTCCAGCCCAAAAAGCTTCACGATGTTTTTGATTTTCTAAGTCCATTTCGAAAGATATCCAGTTTCCAAACAAATTCAACACTGCCATCATCCACTTTCCTTCTGCATCTTCATCAAACTGCCACAAAATATGATATCCTTGATCATTAGTAAACCCTTCATGGTCAGCTTGAAGAATACCACCAATTGTTTCCCATATTTTGTCCTGAATTGTTTCTATCGCATCCCATCCATTATTTTTCTCAGCACTATCTAAGACTTCGAAAGTATAAATTACTTTTACCTCAGATAAGTATTTCTTTAACCATTTTACTGCTGATTGTGGCTTCGAATCTTCAATCTCATTCAGAAAATTAAAAATCTGAGCCTCACCAGCAGTATCAGCTAAAACTGCTAAACGCTCTATTCTACATATAGTATCGCCATCTAAAAGAGCTACTTCAATTTGATTCCATAAATTTTTTGTTCTTTCCTTAATCCGAATCTTTGTTTGAATATTCGCTGATGCAAGTGATTTCTTTAATTGAGAAATAGGTATATCCTCATTGTCTTTTGAAAAAAGTCTTAAAAAATAACTCATTCTATCGCCTCCAGAATAATACCTCTGTATTCATCCCACAAACTTACTGTTAAAGTCGATTTACTTATTTATCTTCATAACTTCAATATCCTCAGATTTTACCCAGCCTTTTTTACCATCTTCTCGTTGAATTTGACTCCACTCATCGCGAATATTTTCAATCCCTATAGTTGTTCCTTCAGTCAAAGAATAATAGATTTCACCACTCATAGAAGGTTCAAAGCGAACTTTAGCTTCATTGACCACAACAACAGCAGGATTTGTACCATAAAAATGATATCCGCTTAGAACTGTTCCGAACAAGAATATTATCAAACAAAGTATAACTATAACCATTGGAATCTTTAAAAATTGACGCCATTTAGTAATGAATACTGCTGAGAGAATTAAAATCACCACTAAAGTTAAAAATAAAGAAACCAAAAAGGCTAATTCTCTAAGTGTCATATAGTCAGAGATCCAAGATGCTAGACCAAACAGCCATCCCCCTCCATCTCTCTCAATTTGTAACTCTTCCTCTAAATATTCCAGATTTGAAGATAAATCGGGATCGCGAGGAATAAGATTTTTAGCTCTCATATAGTTAAGCAATGCTTTTCCCTTTTGATCCAATCTGTAATAAGTATTACCAAGATTATAATAAAGATGTCCACTGGCATATCCCTCTTGAAGAATTTGTTCATAGCTATCTACTGCTTTCTCATAATCTGCATCTTGATAATATTTATTCGCCTGATAAAATAAGGCATTATGGCTACTATTGCTAACTTGATTTTCTTCAAAAGTGCTGGCCTTAGCCAAAACAGTATTGCTACCAAAAGATAGAGTAAGAAGTAAACAGCTTATCATAATATAAAAGATATTTCGTTTAAACATTTAAGCTACCTCTCCTTTCTCAATCGTAGCAATAATTTCACGAGCCTTAGTCAGGATTTTTTTCATCTCAGTCTCATCACTGAAAGAACCAGCAAATCTTTTTAAATCCATTTCATGATAAAAATCTTTTATCTGGTCTAACATCTCTAAACTTATTCCGGCTTTTTTAAGATGTTCAGCTTCGTAGTCAGAGATTCCAGTTATGGTAATCTGGAAACATTCTTTTAAACAGTTCTGTATTCCCTGATAGATAGTATTGTAAAACTGATCATTATGCCCTTCCTTAAGAAGTCTTTCACTTTCACATAAAAGTTGGAGTGTTTTTGCGATAATCTCTCTTCTTTTACGTGTTTCTGGCTTTTTATTAACCATCAACTTTAAAAATACTCCACCTAGTAATAAACCAAGAACTATTAAGTTATAACCAAGATAGCCTGAAGTTGTTAAAAGAGTTTTATTATGTTGACTAAATGTTTTAGGTTCACTCTTTATGAATACAATATCCTGGCCTAAAATTTTGGCAGCTGTTTTATTATCTCGATAATCAGCAATCTGTCCTACACTCTCGCCGCTTCCCATCACCTTAATGGATAATGGGCCAGCTTCAAGAGTATGATATTTCTCCTCAAAAGGATCAAAATAACTAAAACTTATCTTAGGAAGCGTATTTACAGCATTAGTTGGAATAATTACTTGTTCAAAGATCTTTACTGCAGCCTGATAAGAATCTCCATCTTTAGTTGTCAATACTTGAGGATTATAATATTTAAAATCAGAATTTTCTTCGATTATAGGAGCCGAAACTGTGTTCAAACTTCCTTCACCAGTAACTTTCATTTTAATCGTGATTGGTTCTCCGACTTTTACTTTTTCAGGAGTTGCAGTGACATCCATCTTAAAACGTCCCACAGCACCATTAAAATCTAATGGTTTCTCCTCTTTAGGATAATCCATTATCTGAATATTTATTTCATCTGATAAAACATTAAATGGATAAATATCGTAGTTATTTCCGAAAAAACTATTAAAACCATTATAGTTATTCCTACGCGGGATCGCAACTTCGGTTTTTAATACCACCGGGCCAATCTTATAATCCCCTCTCGAAATTGGCCTGATCGTAGTCTTAAAAGGAATAAAATTAAAATATTGTCCATTTATAAGCGTCATATTTTTTTCTGGTTCAGAAAATGGTTGTATAAGAAAATTACTAGATTCCAATTCTGGATAGTATATATTGCTCAACTCTAAATCTTTATGATAATAGAAGTTTATCATAATAGGAATCTCTTCATTAAGATAAATTTTATTTCTCTTAAGTTCAACTTCTAGAAAAGTTAGCTCTCTTAACTGATCATCTATAGTCTGGTTTCCACTCTGGCCTCTTTCGACTACAGTTACATCAATTGATTGAGTCTGATATTTACGGCCATTAATCTTAATCTCTATTGGTGGGATCATCAGATCACCAGTTTTAAGAGGAATCACAGAAAAAATATGCTGAATTGATGAAGAACGACTCCCATTGACTATCGAAACCTGAGTCCGTGGTCCACGATACTGGACTTTGAAATCTTCAATCTCTATATCCGGCGCAGGAACATTTGTATTTTCCTTTATCTCTACTGTCAAAGTCAATGTCTGACCTATCTCAATCCTTTTTTCATTTACAAATGCATTAACCTGAGTATCTTTCGCACAAACTGGCAGACTTATTAAAAAAATCATTACTAGACCTATCAGAAACAATTTAGGTATGGTGAAGTTCCTCCACATAATCCATCACTCCTTTATTACCAATCTTTATATGAATTTTGACGGTGATTATTTTCTTGCTGCATTGGAATAAATTCACCAACCTGATCTTCAAACTGCTCTAAAAGCTGCATTGCTTCTTCTTCAGTTAATCCCTGCACTTGTTCAGACTGATCAGTTTCTCCTTGCTGTTGCTCAGGCTGATTCTGTGCTTCTTCCTCTTTATCCTCTTGGTTTTGAGCATTTTGCTGACCATCTTGTTCTTTTTGATCCTCAGATTCTTGATCCTGGTTTTGTTGTTGATCACCTTGTTGGTCTTGCTCTGAATTTTCTTGTTCCTGATTTTCCATCTGCTCTTTTAATTCATCAAGTTTCTTTTTGACAAACTCATAATTATATTTTGCATCAAGCTCATCAGTATTCTTTTTGATCACATTTTGATAATGTTGCAAAGATTTCTCAAATTTATTCATAGCATCCGTTGGATTTTTCTCCAACAATGCTTCACCTTCTCGATAGTTCGTATTTCCCAGATTATATTCCGCTTGATCACGAAGTTCATTATCTTCGGCTAGTTCAAGCGTTTTCGAAAAATGTTTTTTTGCTTTCATAAAATCTTCTTTTTGATAGAGGGCATTACCTTGATTATAATGAATCAAAGGTTCATCAGGAGCTTCAATCAAAACCTGATTATAAATATCAAGAGCTTGATCTATCTGGCCCTCGTTCAACAATTTATTTCCTAAAGATAATCCGTTCTGCCAGTGTTTAAAAGAAAATCCAGTACCAAACAATATGAGAGTCAGAGTAACTCCAATCCAATTTTTTTTCATGACTTACGCCCCCTTTTAACTCCGACTAACATTTCCAAACCGATGAGAATAATACCGATTAGAAGAAATATCTGATATCTATGATAAAAATTTTTCTTCATCTCAGTATTAAATTCGCTCTTTTTCAAATTACCAATAAATTGAGCATATAGAGAATCTAATCTAGCAATATCAGTACCTGAAAGATAAACACCACTAGCAGTTTGAGCTAGATTTTTTAATAAATCCTCATCCAATCTAGATTTAACCACATTTCCTTCTTTATCTTTTAAAAATTGTCTGCAGTTATCCTGCATTACTGGAATCAATTCTCCTTCTATAGTTCCCATTCCAATTACAATCAGTTGTACTCCTTCTTCTTCAAACTTCTGCGCCAATTTTATCGGATCTCCTTGGTGATTTTCTCCATCGGTGATTAAAATAAAGAGTCGATTCTCAGCCCCGGTATTATCAAAGGCTTTTAAAGCGTTTTCCATCGCCTCACCAATCGCTGTTCCTCCTTGAGGAATCATATCTGGAGAAAGGGATTGGACTCCCTGCATAAAAGCATTATAATCAACAGTTAAAGGTACCTGTAAAAAACTAGTTCCTGCAAAAGTAACCAATCCAACCCTATCTCCTTCCAAATCTCCTATCAAATCCTGAATAGCTAATTTAGCTCGTTCTAATCGATTTGGTCGGACATCTTCTGCTAACATACTTTTAGAGATATCAACACCAATTACTATATCGACTCCTATGTGTGCTGCTTTTTCCCACCGAAAACCCCATTGAGGTCCTAAAAGAGCAATCAACAGAAAAAATACTCCAGTAATAATGAAGCCTGCTCGTAATTTTCCTTCCCACTGACGATAATTTCTCAATAAATTCTCTAACAATGGAGTGTTTGCTAAGCGGTTTAAATCACGCTGGCGTTTTCGACCACTCCATATAAAAAAGCTTATCATTAATGGGATCAAAAACAACAAATATAGATATTGTAAATTTTCAAATCTCATGGTAATCGCCTCATCACTGTATGTTGTAAAAGAATCTCCAGACTTAAGAATAATAACGCCCAGAAGATAAAATCAGGGTAAAGTTCTTTATAACGATAAAATTCTAGCATCTCAATCTCAGTTTTTTCTAATTGGTCAATCTCTTTATAGATCTGGTATAATTCATTGGTATCTGTCGCACGGTAATATCGTCCTCCAGTTGTTTCAGCAACCTCAGTCAAAAGCTCGTCATCAATATTAATTACAACTTCTTGATAATAAGTCCGTCCAAATGGATCGGTTACGGGATATGGTACTGGTTTTCGACTTCCTACTCCGATGGTATATATTTTAATTCCTAATGTTTTAGCTACTTCAGCGGCGACTTTAGGTTGAACCTCACCTCGATTGTTCATTCCATCTGTGAGAAGAATAATAATTTTACTTTTCGCTTCTGATTCCTTTAAACGATTAACCGAAGTCATCATTGCTGAACCGATTGCAGTACCGTCTTCAACCATTCCAATCTCTAAATCATCTATACGTTGCGTCAACCAATATTGATCCCAAGTTAAAGGCGCTACAGTATAAGGTAAACCTGCAAAAACCACCATCCCTAATCTATCATTTAGCCGTTTAGGAACAAAATCCTCCAATACCATCTTAACCATTTCTAGCCTATTGTAGCGCTTTCCGTTATTAGTAAAATCCTCAGCGAGCATACTTGTAGAGACATCCACTGCCATCATGATATCAATGCCTTCTTCAGTTATTCGTTCTTTATGGATACCCAATTGAGGTCTAGCCAATGCAATAATTAGAAGAACTAATACCAATCCCCGAAGCAATGGAAGTATAAATTGAAGTTTTACCCGCAAGGAGCCAGATATCTCTTTCAAATGATGTAACGATGGAAAGGCAATACTAGCATCTACCTTCCGTCTGTGTCGGAGCCAAAAGATCAAAGGGATCAAGAGAATTAATAGTAATAATAGAGGATTTTTAAAGATCATATTTTTAAACATCTGTCTCCCCTCCTTCTTCAACCTCCTTAGTTTCATCAACAAATCGTTTTCCAGCAACTAAAGCTTCACGAATCTGCTGAAGAGTTGGTAGATATTGAGCATATTTTACCAGATCAGCCTGGTACATAAAATCTTTGAGTAATCTCTGATGCTCTGTGGTTAAATTTAAAGTACACAAAGCATCATGCAAAAATTCTTGAGTCGTCATCTCCTGTGCTCTCACTCTAAAACGATTTTCGATATATTCACGCACAATTTGAGAGAGGATAGTGTAATATTGATTAAACATTCCTCTTTCGATTAAATCAGAGACGTCTAATTCCAGAAAACGCCGATAAGCAATCGCATGAGCAGGTAAAGGCGGTTCTACATTGACATCTTCATGATCAAACTTTCTTTTCCACCATCTATAAATCAGATATCCAATCACTATGAGTAAAACTAAACCTGCGAGCAGATAGTAAAGCAAAGGATTTCTTGGAGCATCAGCTACTGGTTTTAAATCTCGGATATCTGAGGAATCATCGGTTAATAAGCTTTCCACGATTAGGGCTGGCCCTGGTTCTTTTAATTCGATTTTTCCGCCATCTGGAGAAGTTACAAGAATCAAAATTTCTGGTAACTGATACTCTTTTGCCTCTAAAGTAGTAAAATAATACTCTTCTTTATAATTTGTAATTCGCTTAAATCTGTTCCAACTTTTTGTCGGTTCTTTTGTCTCTTTTCTTTTTAGAGAAATTCCTTCTGGTAACGCTATCTCTGGTATCTCTACTGTATAGCCGGGTTCAGTCAGGACTTCAATAGATAAAATCATCTCATCACCGATTAGAAATGTCTCCTGATTTAGACTTACTTTGGCTTGAACTGGCCCTGTAAAATCTGTTCTTCCAAATAGATAAAATCCTCCAAGAAGAACTATAACAATAAGTATGATGATTAAACATATAATTAGCGGACGTGGACGCAAAAAACGTTTTTTAATCTCCATCTTCACAACTCCCTCACTACATCCGATCTTTATGTTCTTTGAAAAATTTCATGAAAAGCTCAACATATTCTCTATCTGTTCTCAGATCAATTGAACGAATCCCGGCAGAGGTGAATACTTTTTTTCGCAATATTGAACTATCTAGATAGCGTTTTCTGTACTCTTCTCGTACTCTGGGATTCATAGAATCAATCAGCATCTCAACACCAGTCTCTGCATCCTTTAGATTAATTAACCCAACTAAAGGTAGTTCTTCCTCTTTTGGATCTGAGATAGTTACAGGGATCAGGTCGTGGCGCTTACTAAAGATTTGTAAAGCCTTATCATAACCCTGGTCAATAAAATCAGAGATCAGGAAAGTAATCATGCTCCGATGAGTTACTTTATTTATGTATTCCAAAACACCAGCAATATTTGTCCCCTTTGAGGAAGGCTTAAAATATAGAAGTTCACGGATTACCCTTAGAACATGTCGTCTACCTTTGCGAGGTGGAATATGTTTCTCAATTCCATCTGAAAATATCACCAATCCAACTTTATCATTATTTTCAATAGCAGAAAAGGCTAAAAGTGCGCAAATCTCTGCTGTTAATTCATTCTTCATCTGATTAACTGTTCCAAAGTGAAAAGATGAGCTGGCATCTACAACTAAAAGTATAGTCTGTTCACGCTCTTCTTCGTATTCTTTCACAAAAGGCTGGCCCATTCTGGCAGTTACATTCCAGTCAATAGAACGAATCTCATCACCTGGTAAATATTGGCGTACTTCGCTAAACTCAATTCCCACACCTTTAAAAGCACTGGCATACATACCAGCTAAAAAATTATCTGCTAAACGATTCGTCTTGATCTGAATTTTCCGTACCTTTTTCAAGATATCTTCATTAACCATAGCTCTCACCCTTTCTAAGGCACAGGAATTTCATCAAAAATCATTTGAATGATATTTTCAGAAGTCAGTCCTTCGGCTTCTGCTTCATAAGTAATAGCAATACGATGACGCAATACATCCATTCCGATACTCTTAATATCATGTGGGATTACATAACCTCTACCTTGAATAAAAGCATAAGCTTTGGCAGCTAAACAAAGATTAATAGTCGCACGAGGTGATACACCACACTCGATTAAATTAGTTAAATCAGTTAATCCATAGTTTTCAGGTTCCCGAGTAGCAAAAACTAGATCTATAATGTAATCTTTAATCTTCTCATCAAGATAAATTTGATCAACCAAATTTCTAAGATCCATAATCTCCTCTGTACTTATAACAGGGTCAATATTAAACTCTTTCTTCGTAAAAGCCATTCGATTTAAAATCTCTTTCTCTTCTTCTTTCTTCGGATAATCAATTTTCACCTTTAACATAAAACGATCTAATTGTGCCTCAGGTAAAGAATATGTTCCCTGTTGTTCTAGTGGGTTTTGAGTTGCTAAAACCAGAAATAGTTTGGACAATGGATATGTTACTTCACCAATAGTTACTTGTTTTTCCTGCATGGATTCAAGCAAAGCGCTCTGCACTTTAGCTGGAGCACGGTTAATCTCATCAGCGAGAATAATATTAGCAAAGATAGGCCCTTTTTTGGTAATGAATTCTCCATTTTGAGGATTATAAACGAGAGTTCCCAAAAGGTCTGCTGGCAAAAGATCTGGTGTAAACTGAATCCGCTGATATTTTGCTGAAATAGAACGAGCCAAAGTTTCTACAGATAAAGATTTCGCCAAACCTGGTACCCCTTCTAGAAGAATATGTCCATTAGCCAAAAGCCCTACTAATAACCTATCAACCAACTCCTTCTGTCCTACAACAACACGCCCCATCTGTTCTCTTAATCTTTCAACTACTTCAGTCTTATTTTTCACCATTTCTTGAATGGCAGTTACATGATATTCCATTTTAATCAGTCACTCCTTTAATATTTTTCATCTCATAAATATGAGTTATAATTTTCTCAATCATTAAAATTATATAACATAAATTTAACAAAATTATTACAGACCCGAAGAAATATTCTCTAAAATAATCTTCATTCCCTGCTTTATGAAGAAAAAATGTCTAATAAAATTAAAAACCCTATAGAGTAGACTTTTTTAAAATTGTCCACTCTATAGGATACATTATAAAATATCAAAGGGTTTTTAGTTACTCCATTAAAATGTTCTTAACTTAAACAAAAACTAATTTTTACAAGTATATCGAATTAAAAGACTGACCTTGTCTTCTGTACATTTTACAAATGATACATTAACTATTGAATTCGATGATTCCCAACAGGAACTGATGAGTTTGTTTTCAGTAACGACATTTTGATAAATAATTTAATAAAATATCGTGAACTACATTGTAACTTCCTATATTTTCAAAATATTTCTTTTCAAGAAAGTAATTCATTGAAACTAAATATTCTTTATCAAAATAATAGTAAACAAGTGCATCTAATCCAGTCCAATTTGCATTATATACTAACAATGTGTAATTTTTTTGATCGTCCAAAGATGAATTGGAACTTATCACAGCTTCACTTTTAGAGCCAAGAAAACTAATTGAACTACTATTATTAACCTCTCCAAACATTTTAGGTTCTCCTAATATATCTATCAATTCTTGTTTTGACATATTCCAGTTTATAACATACTCCCAATTTCCCTTAGGATTAAGTTTAACTTTTAAACCATTTTCTGTTGTTATCATTCCCGATTCTGCTAATAAAGACTGGGAAATTAATAATACAAAAAACATGATAATAATAGCTTTTCTTTTCATTTTAGACCTCCTTAAAAGATTAGTATTTAATTATAAATATTATTTTTTAACTTGATGGTACAATAATTCTTTTCTTGTAATGCTTTTTAAATAGTTAATAATTTCCTTATAACTTCCACAGTCAGCACTTCCTAAATCTCCTGTATCAAGAAACGCCTTATATGGACAACCTGCTCCGCAAAATAATAAATGTGAACATTCTTTGCACACACCATTTAATTCTAGTATATTTCTTTTTTGGAGTAGCTTATAATTACGATTAAAGTTTATATCTGAATCATAGTTTCCAATAATAAAGCTATCATTCCCAATAGATTCAGCACAAGGATATATATTTCCATACCCATCATAAAAAAGTTGCCCATAGCACGCTAAACAAGGATACATTTGAATTTTTAATCCACTATTATTAAAAATTTCACACATTCACCTTCAATTAACAATACTATTCATTCTCCTCAAAAGCCTTTTTTAAGCTTTCAATGCTAATCAAACTAAACTGATTGCTCTTTGAGGAAAGGAGTTCAATCTCCACAGCTTTTTTAATAATCTCAAAAACTCTAACTGGATTAATATCACCACTCTTTTGTAATTGCTCAAAAAACCAATCTTTCATTAACTGCGAGTATTTCCCTCTTACTACGCGAAATCCCCAGAAAAGACTAAACAAATTATCTCCATACTCCATAGCTTCTTCCTCAAAATCATCCTCTTCGAGTAATCTAGCTTGATACATTTCTAAATGCTTAGCAAAATCTTTGAAGTTATTTGCTCGATTAATGGCATAAATATAATCATCTAAAATATCTTCAAATCCTTCTTGAAGATAGTAAGCAATTACATTTATTATATCTTTCTGTTTCCATTCCAAATTTAAAACATTACCCTTAAAACTATTAAACTCTTCTCTATTTAGTTGATATAGATCTTTACTTACCATTACTTTAATATCTACATTTGATATCCCACTCTTCTTGATAATACTAATACTATTATATAAACCTTTCAACCACCCAGAGTCTTTACCAAAAATTTCAACATCAGCTAAGACAATAGTTATTTTCTGAAAATGCTCAACATCCGAATCTACCCTCTTACTTATAATTTTATCAGTCAGAGTTGCTTTTTGCAATAATCTTGTTATTTCTTCTTTCTCTAATGGTTCAATAAAATTAATGTAGTCAGTAATATCTTTACCCCTTAAAGCTTTTATCCCTTGCAAATCATTTTCTTCATTGATTAAGTACATGTAACAAGCAAACCAAAATTTACTCCAATCATTAATACTATTTTCTTTGGCAAAAACTTTTAACTTTTCTATAGAATATTCAATAATCAGTTCCTCATTCAATCCAAGAATATTATTATTTATTATTATAGGATAAGCACTAACAATATCATTGTAATATTCAAGAATTCTATCTGTTAATACCCTTTTATCTCCCTCAATAAACCAAACATTAGTTTCTCTAATCTTCGCTTCTGGTTCAGTTCGTAAATAAATTGTTTCATAATCCAACAAAGACTTTAATACTAATTGCCTCTTTTCAGGATATGTATCCAAATAATAAGAATTAATTACTTCATATTCATCTTCAATGATATAATCTGCCAATGGCTTAAATTCTGTAATAGCATCCAAACAGGGATACTTTGGGTCTATTGCTAATCGTTCTTTATAAATAATATCTATAAACTTCTGTTTTAAATCCAGTTGATTAAATAATTCCTTAGCATGCTCCATTCCATTAGGATCAATCCGTGAGAAAATCATTGTTAAATTCTTACATCCAGCAGTTTTCATTAAATCTATTATCATACGCAAACCTCTGATATTTTCCTGATTAGGATATGAAAAGAACATTACTTCATCAGCAATATCCAATAATGAAAAAGCACCCCATTCATTTAAACCAGTTCTAGAGTCTATCAAAATTGTATCTAAATTCAAAATATCTTCAAGCTCACTAATCAACCGATCTAAATACTCATGTTGAGAAATCAAGTTAGGATGCAACTGTTTTAACCTAAATAAATATTCAGGTGATAAGATTCCCGCAGGAATTACATATACATTCCCTTTTAAAGTTTCATCAAAAGTAATCCTTGAATAAATTTGTGAAACCTGTATCCTATTGTTACCATCACCCATCACACAATCATATAAATAATCTACTAATCCATTCTCTATATCCAATTTGTCTTCAAAAATATCATATAAACTTGGAGCTTCTAAATCCAAATCTATTAAAAGTACATTGCGTCCTTTTTTAGCCAAAAGATAAGCAGTATGAATTATAGCTACAGTTCTTCCTACTCCTCCTTTATATGAATAAAAAGAAATGATTTTTGAAGAATGTTGAGTTTTCTCACATTTTTCTTGTCCACTGTCATTTAGATAATTTAAAGCAGCCTTTTCCCAAGAGACTTCTTTTTCCATATTTCTATTTGGTTTTTCTATAGCTAACAAATCTGCATCTTCAAGAGTATCATAGGTAGAAAAACCTTCTGAGTACTTTTTATCTAATTTTTCAAAAGCATCAGATATAAATTTTTGACTTTCTGTTCGATTAATAAATTTATCACTAACTATAGTTATATCTACTCTTTTTGAAGGAGTAACATAAACATCAACCCACTCTCCATCCGCTTTCTCAAAATAACTTTTTAGAATTTTTATAAACTCCTTCAGTTCCATCATTGAACCTCCCTAATATTACTTTTATGTTTATTAAGCCACCTTATACAATCACTGAAATCCTCAAACCACGCATCAAATTCTGTATCCGTAACCTCTTCCTCATCTAAATAACGTAAGTCAATAAAGGAACAATCACAATCTCTAGGATAAGGATTGGCTATTTCTTTAAGTTTTTGCTCGATATAACTCATATTATTACTTAACTCTTGCAATTGATCAAGTGCTTTATGTAGCTTATGACCGGGATTTTCAGCCGTTTTTTTACCTCTATATATAGGAGTAGTTGGATTATCTATAGAAACTAATTCATTAAATGCGGTATCATTAAACCATAAACTCTGCTTTTTCTTCTCCTTTTTAATTTTATATTTCTTAACAATCAAACTCTTTAATAGACATTCAATTAGAACTCCTCCAAGATGCATACACAGAATTTTTCTATTTCCTTTTTTTAAAACTTTAAAATCTTCCCAACGTGAACGATAGGCTTCTTCAAAATTTTCTATAGTTCTCAAATCCTGATCTGCTCCCATGTTTAAGAAACAGAGCGCAATACCCTGCTTCATTCCCTCCTTTATAAATAATATCCATTTTTCTCTTAACTATGTATATGAATTAACTATATTACAATTAACTTCTTCACGAAAAGTTATTTTCCTTTTCTTTTGTACAAATTCAAATGTAAAAATAAAAAAATTACTAAATAGATTCAACATTAATTGTTGAATGATTATATCTAGTACTGTTTGAATTTCTAACATCTTCATTACATGCTTTCCCTGTTAAGATGTCAATCACGTCCAACTCAACATTTAAAAACCCTTTGACAAAAGCAAAGGGTTTTTAGCACTATTTTACTTTTACTTAGTAGGTGGTTTACACACTCCACAAGGAATATAATTTGCTTTTAATGCTTCCTCAATAGTTTTAAACCATATCTTATTTTCAAGATCAATAGATTTTGCATACCTACAAGTAGGTAAATGATATTTGTTCGAATTTACACTTCCGACAAACTGATCTAAGGATGTAACACTTAAGTCTGTTGTAAAAGTATTAGGACTCTTATTAATCTGATACTTCGATCCTGTTATAGTAATAACAATAGTCCCCTGTTCATCAGTGCGATAAATATTTACACCTCTTTCGATAAACTTATGTAAAGTTATCTCTTCAGGATGTCCATAACGATTTCCCTTTCCGACACTGATGATTGCATCTTTTGGATTTACTTCATTTAGAAATCTTTCAGAAGTAGCAGTCTCACTGCCATGGTGACCAACTTTCAAAATTTGTGCTTCAATATCCATAGATAAAATATCAATCTCTGCTTCTTTCTCAGCATCACCCGTAAAAATAGCTGTAATATCGTTAAACTTAAGTTTTAAAATGATAGAATTATTATTAAGTTCATCATGAGTTTTTGTAGGACCTAAAACTTTTAGACTCAACCCAGAAAAATTATATTCATTACCTGGTTCCGGAATTTCAAAAGGAATCGATTTTTGAAAAATCAAGTTTAAATAATCTTCATAAAGCTTCGAAGTATGAGGTACCCCAGAATCTAAGATTCTCTCTACTGGAAAATTCTTTAGTACTGATAAAAATCCTCCAATATGATCTGCATGGGGATGAGTGGAAACCATCAAATCAATCTTTTCTACTCCATGATCTTTTAAATAACGAACCACATTAAACCCTTGATCCCTATCACCAGCGTCAATAAGAATCACTTTTTTTGTATCAGTTTTAATCAGTATGCTATCACCCTGACCAACATCAATAAAATGAATCTCTACAGATTCTGTTACAGTTTGAGCTAATATCTTATTTGGTAAAATCCCTTGAAAAAGAAAACCTAATACGATAAATGTTAGTGTAAATAATATCTTTGATCTTTGTCTCAATTTTTTCACCTCCTCTTCAAAGCATAACTCCAATTTCTTCTATGTTTTTGACAGATTTCCTTCATTAACTTGGAAAAATAAAAAGCTGCTCAGATATTTTGTTCCAAGCAGCTTAAAATAGAAAACAGTTTAACATATCTACAAAAACCCTTTTATATCAATTCAATTTCACTTCCTTCTGGAATAGCCAAAACTTTATCTCCTAAATTCAACAATCCTATAGGAATTTCCTCTGCCATTTCACTTTCAAAACGTCCACGAAACCATTTACCATACATTTTTACTTTCATAGCTGAACCAACAAGGATAGGTACTTCTTCACCACCATTGTTTAACACATGAAAAAGTTTACCTTCTTTTTTGCTAGTGCAAAATTTTCCTGTCATTATTGTTTCCTCCTATAAGCTATTATTGTTTCTTAAAATAGTATGCCACTTATATATAGCAATAATAGATAATCATTTCGCAAATTCTTTTTGTCAACATAAATTTAAAGTATTGATTTTTGGCAATTTTGTGATATAATAATTATATCACAACTAACAAATCATTTTTCTAAGAAAGAAGGTGGTCTATTTGTCTGAACCTCAAAATTTTGGTCAATATGTTCGATATTTACGTGAACTCCGAGAATTCAGTATATTAAAATTAGCAAATCTTTCAGGAATAAGCCCATCCTATGTATCTCTGATAGAAAAAGGCAAGCGTCGACCACCCCAACCGAATATTCTTGAAAAGTTGGCTTATCATCTTGATATAGGTTATTACGAAATAATGGTGAAAGCTGGTTACTTAACAAAAACAGATGATGATTTAATCATTAATGATGACAAAACAAAAGACCTCTTTGTTTCTCTAACAGAAGGCAAAAAAGAACTTCTAAAAGTAGTGGATGGATTAAGTGAAGAAGCCCTGTTTCTGCTTGCTCAGGCGATTCAACATCTTCAAGATGAAAAATACAAAGAAAAACCAGGCTAAATTTGCCTGGTTTATTTGTTACTTACCAACCTCTTCTTCCACCTCTCATGCCACCACGCCCCATACCAAAAGAGCCAAAACCTTGTTGTTGATAACCTTGTCCATTTGTGTTTTGACCATTAAAACCACCACGACCCATCATAAATGGAGCTTGAGCATTACCATCTAAACGTTCTTGATATACTTTAAAGTTTTCTTTCATATAATCTGCTTGTCTTTCTGTTATCCAACCATCATTTAATTGTTGATCAACCCATGCATTATAATCTTCTTCTGTAACACCATTAACTCTTTGATTGAATCTCTCAGTCATGTAATCAGCTTGGTTTTGAGTAATCCCACCGTTATCTACCTGATCTTGAATCCACTTAACATGATCTTTTTCAGATATATTTCCCATCATTCCTCTTGAACCAAATCCAAAACCACCAAACGCAAAAGTAGGTATAGCTAACATTCCAACAACTACCAATACCAACACAACCAACAAACTTTTTTTCATACCTATCACTCCTCTAATAATTTGTTTTTTTATATTCAAATAATACGATATAAATATTACAAAAGTATGACACCTGAAAATATATTTAAAAAAAGATCAGACAGAGAAGTCTGATCTTTTTCGTACTAACGAAATGTAAATAAAACAGCTAAAGTGAATTGCACAATTGATAGAAATTAATCCATAGTTAGATCTTTCAAGTCAATCACTAGATTTTCTAACACCATAAAACTCTCAACTATATTCTTTATTCTATTATTCTGCTCTGTAGCCCCAGTTAGAACTTTTTCCACAGACACTGAGACATCTTCTGTGAACTTTGTTATGTCGGTAACTCTATTCAGTATGTCTATTGAAGATTTTTCAATTTTACCAGTCAATGTGTCTACTTCATTAACTTGAGCAACAACTGTTTTAGAATTAATATTTATATCATTGAACATACTTGCAACATCTACCACTGCTCTCTCTCTATTATTTGCTGATTCATGAATTAAGTTAATTTGTATTTCGTCCATGTTCTCCTGCTCGCGCTGCTTCAATCGCTGCATTAAGGGCCAGTAAATTTATTTCTTCACTTATATTGTTTATTGAACTAAGTATATTGCCAATATTATTCGCTAGAAATGTTAAATCATTCGTCAATGAAACTGCCTCACTAACATTCACCGTTACCTTTTCCATTTCTTCAGCTAAGTCTTTTATACACTTCTCTCCATTATATGCCATATTTAAAGTTTCACCAGATACTATCTTCATAGAATTTGATTCATTAACAATTCTTTTAACATCCTCTGTTTCTGAATTAACTACATTACCTATATCTGATAAAATATCTACTTGTGATTCTATATTTGCAGTTATTTCGTTAAAAGCAGCTGTAACTTTTTTTGAGATATCTCCAGTTGCGTTAATATTGTCTTTTAAGTCAAAACTAAATTTCCTTAAAGTTTCTATAGAATATTTCAACTTGTTTAGAATATTTTCGGCTTCTGTTTTTGACGATTCAATAGCTTCTTTTTGAATTTCAAGATCTCTACGTATTTTTTCAGTAAACCTACTTTGAACACACATCAACATAATTATAACTCCAAATACAATCACAATTATAATTAATCCTAAGGTATCATTAAATGAAGCATACATCTTTTCTCCACCAGTAAAATATCCATAAATCATAGTAGATAGGGCTAATAATTCTGATACAAAGATATGATCGCTAAAATTATAAATGCAATCAAAAAACCATTGAGGTCATGAAATACAAAGACAAATAGAAAGTGAACTAAACTTAAGCCAAATGAAATTATATACATCATCTGAGATGTAGCTATACTTTTCCAGATAAGTATAGTAGTTATAAGACTAATAATAATTAAAATTGGGTCAACAAGAAATAATGATTTTTTATCGACATCTGATATACTGGCAAATGCTATAAATAATAGCGAAATTCCCCATAATATTCTGACCATAAGTGTGTTTCTTTTAATTAATACGTATTGATTAGTCACTTTTATCCCCCTTATTTGCTATCAATAGTTATAATTTGTTCTATGAATGGTTGCATTTTTAATGGATTATATTAATTATTCTACATTACTGTAAAATAACCTTTTATATTATCCTAGTCAAAGATTGAGGGCTTTTTAAAATAAAAAACCACCCCGAAAGGTGGTTTAATCACTAAAAAGTATCAACTGACATTACACAAATAGGTGATAACTGATTATGTATAGTACCATCTCCCAACTGTCCGAAGTTATTAAAACCCCAAGCCCAAAAACTGCCATCTTCTTTAACAGCAATCGTATGTGCATCTCCACCAGTTACGTAAAGCCAATCATTATCAGTTCCTACTCGTACAGGTGAATAGTTATCTAGAGTTGTTCCATCTCCTAATTGCCCAAAATAATTCCAGCCCCATGTCCATATGCTACCGTCATTTTTTATTGCTGCAGTATGGTTTAAAATAGCTGAAATACTCTTCCAATCTGTATCTGTGCCAATTTGCACAGGTGTTGCTCTACGTATGGTAGTCCCATCACCTAACTCACCACGATACTGATGACCCCATCCCCAGAGGGTTCCATCAGATTTCAAAGCTAAAGTATGTGCTCCTACAGTTGATAAGGTAATCCAATCAGTATCTGAACCTATTCTTGTTGGAGTATTTTTATCTATTAAAGTGCCATCTCCCAATTGGTTAAGATTATTCTTACCCCATGCCCATAAACTACCATCATTTTTTAGTGCCACCGTATGATGCGAACCAACTGAAATCCACTCCCAATCACTAGCTGTACCGATTTGAACCGGAGATAGTTTATCAATATTAGTTCCATCTCCTAATTGTCCGTAAAAATTATAGCCCCATCCCCAAATTGTGCCATCGTTTTTCAAAGCTATTGTATGTCGATAACCTGCAACAACTTGTATCCAATTGGTATCACTACCTATATGAATTGGTGAATATTGATCTATAGTAGTACCATTACCTAACTGTCCATAATTATTGTAACCCCATGACCAAAGACTGCCATCCTCTTTGAGAGCAATAGTGTGTTCCAGATAAGTCGAAATTTGCTTCCAATCTGTAGAAATGCCAATCTGCATAGGGGTAGTTCTGCTTATAGTAGTGCCATCTCCTAATTTTCCATACGAGTTAGAACCCCATGACCATAAAGTTCCCTCTTTTTTTAGAACTACAGTGCTACAATATCCTCCAGCTATTGGTGGAATAGTATCTTGCTGAGTTCTATATGGTCCAAGTTGTAAGTTATATACTTGAACAGGAGAATATCTCACAGTAGTTGTATCATCTCCAAGTTGCCCAAAATCATTTTTTCCCCAAGTCCAAACACAGTACCATCTGATTTTAAAGCTAGGGAATGGCCGTTTCCCCCAACTATAGCTACTACACCTGTTAAATTAATAACTTGTACAGGAAAAAACCTATTTATATTTGTACCATCTCCAAGGGAACCAAAATAATTATGTCCCCATGTCCAAACAGTTCCATCTGATTTTAAGGCCATTAAATGACCATATCCTCCTCCAATTGCCACGACATCTGTAAGAAAAGCTACTTGAGCAGGGATGGAGCTATTTATATATTCAGTCCCATCAAAATCAGCCCATCCCCATCTATACACGGTACCATCTGATCTTAAAGCGAGAAAATAAAACTCTCCTCCAACAATATCTTCTACATCTGTTAAGTTTTGAACTTGAACAGAAGTTAATATATTAGCACTTGTACCCCATGCCCACACTGTACCATCTGATTTTAAAGCTAGCGAACGAGAACCTCCTCCTGCAATAGCTACTACATCTGTTAGATTTTGAACTTGAACAGGAGTTAATATATTAGCACCTGTACCCCATGCCCACACTGTACCATCTGATTTTAAAGCCAGCGAATGAGAACCTCCTCCATCTATAGCTACTACACCTGTTAGGTTTTGAACTTGAACAGGGATAGATTTGTTTGTCATTGTGCCATCTCCTAATTGACCACAATTATTATATCCCCACGCCCAAACAGTACCATCGGATTTTAAAGCAAGGGAATGGCCTTTTCCTGCAGCTACTGTATCTGTAAAATTAATACTAGCTTCCGAAATTGCTGTCATAGAAAAGCAAACCAAAAGTATTAAGAAAATAGTTATACGTTTTTTTAACATCTTAAATTCTCCTTTTTTAGTGCTTTTTAATAGAGAAAAACGATACTTTTTTCACCTCCAATACTAATCTAAATATTTTATCTAATATAGAAAAAATTAAACAAATTATCGTTTTCTCCTTCTATCTAAGCTAACTTTTTGGATGTTTATGAAAAAAATACGGTCAGTCACATATGTTTTTCGGTTAAAGCCATATCCTATATACAATTCAAGCTCAACCAAAATTTCATGGAACAAAATTTTTAAATTATCGTCTATAGTAGTAGTTAAAAGAACAATAATTTAGGAGGTAAAAATGAAGATTACAAAAATAATAATGTCAATACTTATTTTTTTAATTATTTATGTAAGTTGTACAGCTTTGGGGGATCCAGTTAATAATTCACTTCATGACAATGCTGAAAGTAGTCCCCCTAAGAGAAGTATTGAAGAGAACTACATTACGGTAGGAGAAATAATTTATTTTGATAAAGATAGAGTTCATATACTAAGGGGAGATACTATTGAAATTTTTAATGTTTCTAAGGAAAGTTTTACTAATTTTTACCTTGGTGAAATTGTTGCAGTCTTCGAGATGGATGAGAATATTTATGACCTGAGGAAATTCTTAGTTTCAGATTTTAGTGCACAATATACTACAATGGGTATGCCAATATATCATATTAAAGGATTCATAAAATCTACTGATGGGAAAAAAATCGTGATCAAAACCATTGAAGATGAGATTACTATAAATACCTACACTGAAATACATCTTCCTAAAGGCATGAATGTCATCGCTGATTATATTAATTTTGACGGAGAAAATGAACTAGTTGATATTTATAATGAAAATTCTAAACTCACTTTAACTATCACTAAGATTAAAAGAGTTGAAAATACAGGGGCGATGATTTTATCTACAAAAGATGAGAATGGTATGGAGTACGAAGTAAGCGTTTCAGAAGCTATAGTAAATTTCAACTATTCTGAATTAGAGAAAGGTGTGAAAATCACTGTTTATTATGACAAAATACGAGAAAGTTATCCTATACAGGTAGATGCAAAAATGATATTTAGATGATGGTAATGGTAATGTTCTTGATTATGTAAACAACAAATATATGGAACAGTTACTTGGGAAGAATAGATTTTGCGCAAAAGCACACTTTTAACACAATTGTGAGCACAAAAAAAGACCCTTTTCGAAGGATCTTTATCCTAGTCATATCAACTTTTGGCGGGAGTATGTGGGAATCGAACCCACCGCGGACACGCCGTGCCCACCGTCCGGATTTGAAGTCCAGGGGCAACACCAGTCAACCATCTACTCCCATAGTCATTATAACCAATCTTCTCAACAATTACAACCCTTATTCAAAAAAATTATAAAAAAATCATAACAAAATTTGTAGTAAAACGATATATCAAGAGATATCTTGTCTTATTTTTACTTTTTTACTTTTTTATGAAGGTATTTTTCAAAAGATAACGAATACTTAATTGTATCTCATTTTTTCTTGAAGGAGGTTCAAAAGTGCAGGCAAATTTTAATCTTATAGAAACACTTTTTGAAAAAGCACAGGGACAGTATTCACATAAAGATTATTCAGCAACTATCAATACTCTTAAGAATTCTATCAAACTTTTAGAAGAAGATAAATCTCCATTGAAGGGCCAGATTTCTTTTTTACTAGCTCAAGCTTATTTTGCCATGACCCAATATCGTAAAGCTCGCAAGAGTTCTGAAGAAGCTAAGAAATACTTCTTATCATTAAATCAAATCTCTAACGCTATAAAAAGTTATCATTTGATCAGTCAATGCTTCTACCATCAAGGAAGATATGAGAAAGCAATCAAAGTTTATCAACAGACACGTAAAATACTACATATCAATCCTTTATCCGCAGAAGAAAAAGAGCTGAATTTTCAAATTCATTATAGTGTAGGTCTCGCTGCACAGCAAATTCAAGCAATTCACATTCAAAAAGTACACTTTCTTAGAAGTTTTTTTATTGCCAAAAAACTTGAAAATCCGGAATATATTGCTCAATCTCTTTTAAGCTTAGGAATCTGTTTTTTTCAAAAACAAAAATATATTTCAGCAAAGAAACTATTAATCAAGGCTCTTAAGGTATATCATCAACTAGGAAATTCTCATGGAAAAGCACATATTCTCCTCTTTCTAGGCCAAATTTATATTAAAAATGATGAACTACAACGAGCCTATTATTCTCTTCGCTATGCTTACGATCAATTTGAGCGTTTCGAAGACCGCTTTAACCAAGCTAATTCCCTTGTATATCTAGCTCTAATTTCTCTTAAAGTAGACACAAACAGAAGTCAATCTCTCTGCAATGAATCAAGTGAGCTTCTTATCAAACAGTCATCAGCTCACTCCGAAAGAAATTCAGAAATTACGCTTGGCAAAATTCATATGGTTTTTGGACTTTTATACGACCAAACAAACCAAAACGATCTAGCTCATAGTTACATAAATTACAGTATGGAAATTTTCGAAAAATACCACTGTAAAATTGAATATCAAGAAGCTCTAAATATCCATACTAACTTAAAACCCATCGATCACTCATACAAATCTAAAAAGAAAAATATTCTCTCTTTCAAGTTGGGACTCACAACTTAATGGACAAGGGGCTTTTCACCAAGCAAGATATCCACTTTGTTCCGCAAAAGCTCCTGCGGCCATTGGAGAAAGATTCAATCTACTATACTATTCGCGAATCCTCTCAAAGTCTCGTTCCAAAAAATCCAGTACAGGGATAAGATCATGAGTTAGAGTGGTAGGTTGGGCAGGTTGAGTGTGGGAATATCCTAAAAAGAGTAGCATCTATATCATTTCGGCTCCGCCAACATTAAACCATGAGCACGATTTATATTCATCATTCCTTTTAATTAGTTTATATTTATTGTATCCTAAATAAATATATAGTTTCATCACACATTAAAAATGTCATAGTTGATTATTAATCAACTATGACATTTTGCAATTATAAATAATTAAAGTACTAAAATTGGGGTAATTATGCCTTCCGAAAATGTTGTTAAATCTATTGACATAAATTCGACTCACTAATACTACTGCTTAATTTCAATAGTGCACCCGCTATTTCATCTACTGTTTCAACTGCTGATTTTATCTCGTTTATAGTTAATAACTCTTGTTGAATAGATGAAGCAATAAATTCAACATCACTCATAGATTCTTTAGTCAAAGCCTCAGTATCAGAAACAATTTTTACAATTTCACTACCTCGTTCATAAGCTTCTTTACTGGACAATGCAACTTCCTCAGCTTTGTTAGTAGATACTTCTTGCAATTTTTTAAGCTCATTGAAAGATTCTCCTGATGTTCTGACCAGATCTATTCCTGCTTTAATTGCTCCCTCACTCTGCTCAATAGAAAGAGCTGCATTTTTTGTATCATCCTGAACGTGTTTGATCAGATCGGCTATCTCTTTTGTTGCAGCAGTAGATTGTTCTGCTAATTGCCTAATCTCTGATGCAACAACAGAAAATCCACGACCATGTTCACCAGCGCGAGCAGACTCAATAGAAGCATTTAACGCTAATAAATTTGTTTGACGCGTAATCCCCGCAATCATTTCCACAATTTTACCAATCTGTTCTGAACGTTGACTCAATTTATTCATTAGTTCTTTACTTAAAGCAGTAGAAGAATCGATCTCCTCCATATTTTCAACAGCATGATTAATTAATTTTTGATTCTTTTCTGCAGATTCATAAGTATCTTTAGAAATTTTCATTAATTCTTTGGCTTGTACAGAAATTTTATCAAGAACTCCAGAAATATTCTCTACTGTTTTATTTGTAGTTATAATATGTTTAAGATTTTGTTTACTACTTTCAACTGCATTACTAGCATTCATGGAAATTACTGCATTGGCTTCTGAAGACTCCTCCATCGTAGCTGAAAGATGTTTTACTGATGAAGCAAGAATATCAGAAGAATGAGCAGATTGAGTCATTACCTCTTTCAATTTATTGAATATCTCTGTCTGCTCTTCTGATCCCATTAAACTTTCTAACAGATTTCTAGTTCTGCGAGCTAACATAGAATAAATCAATGACATTGCAAAAAGTTCAATACCACAAATCGTTGTATCCCAAATATATTTTGACCAAAAGTCGTTTATAACCCCTAGCTGATAACGCCCTAAGTCAAAGAAATACTCTGAAATTACAAGATTAATCAAAGTTAATACTAGTGCAAATTTGGTTAACTTTTTATCAAAATACAATAAACTTAAGGATATAGGAAATAAAAAGATCAAACTTACATACATATGTGGGTTTGCAATAACTATACCCACACTTATTGTACTCATTACAATCGATGTGTATTTAATAATCGTACTATTAGCATTAAATTTACGTAAAAGATAAGGAATAGTATGACACAATGTTCCAACAATACTTGGTAAAATTAACTGATTAAATGGTGATGGAAAAAAATTTATACTCGGGTGGGACAAAAGCAAAACAAGTGGAAATATCAGAGTTGACCACAATAAAATTTTTAAAACAATTTTATTCACTTGTTCTTCGTTTTTCAGTAAAAAAGATTTCGGTTTCAATAAAAACACCTCCGACATTTTTAAAGAGTTATATTTTTGTTTGTATAATAATATTTGAAAGATAATAATCTAAGTACTTGATTATTATAGTAAATATAGACCCTTTTTTATTCTTTTCCTATATCATTAATTAGACATTTTATTCATTTTGCCTGCTTACAAAATCATTTTTTTAGTCATAAATATAAAAAATCAGCAGATGAGATATTCATCTGCTGATTTTTAAATTTTGTTCAGGAAGCAACCTTGATGAAAACTCAAAGTAAATTTTGGCTTTACGCCGCTCTATTCCTACTAGAATAGTGACATTATGATCTATTTGATGAATCTGGGCATTCTTTACAGAAGATGATTCTTCTAAAGCTTTACAAATACTCCTTAATTCTTGTACATTAGCTTCTAAACCATCTAATCTTTCAATAACAGCCTGATGATTTTTATCCACTTTTTTCTCTAATTGATCCATCCTGCTAGATAATGAATGAATTTCAACCTTATTTTCCGTAATCATTTCTCGATTTTCTAAAATCATTACCCGATTTTCTAGAATCATTTCTCGGTTCTTTTCTATTTCCTTACGGTTTTCCAAAATCATTTCTCGGTTCTTTTCTATTTCCTTACGATTCTTTCGTATCTCTCTTCGGTTCTCTTCAATTTTCTCTACAAGAACATCAGTAAACTCTTGAAGTCGAGGTAATACTACATTTTGAAAAGCCTGTTCAAAAAGTTGATTAAACTCTACCTGCTCTAAATGCATAGCCACCTCCACGTTACTTTTATTACTTCTATTATAACAGGAGATGAATCAAATAGCAATCTTTTATTTATATTTTTGTAATTTATTTACTTTTTAGAATTAACGTATTACCATTATACTTCTTGACTACTTTATTATACTAAATATTGTCATACAGCAATATTTAGTATTTATTTACCCTTTTTGTAATCTTAAAAATCCTTTTTGAATTTTTTCTCCAAATAAATCTATTAAAAGATAGATTATTGGAACCACAATTAGAGTCAAAAATGTAGAAAAGATCAAGCCTCCTATTACCACCACTGCCATTGGAGCCTGAATTTCAGTCCCTTCCCCTATTCCAAGGGCCAGCGGCAAAAGCCCCAACACCGTAGTTAAACTCGTCATCAATATCGGACGAAGTCTAACTGGCCCTGCCTCCAAAATTGCCTTTTTTCGTTCCATGCCATCTGCCCTTAATCTATTAATGTAGTCAATCAACACAATAGCATTATTCACCACAATCCCAGCCAACATAATTATTCCTATTAAAGAAAGGACTGAGAATGTATATCCAGTTATAAAAAGACTGATAAAGATACCTGCTAAGGCCATTGGTAACGTAAACATAATAGTCAGCGGATGCCAAAAAGATTCAAACTGAGCTGCTAAAACCATATAAACCAATATTACAGCCAAGATCAATGCAAATATCAAACTGTCAAAAGCTAACCACATCTCCCTATACTCTCCTCCATTGGTAATAGAATAACCAACAGGCAAGATTATATTATCTTTCATAATATTTTGTATCTCCTGATTCGCACTTTGCACATCCCGATCAAATAAATCAGCTGTCACTTCAATCAAACGCATTCCATTACTCCGCTTGATAAGTCCTGGGCCTTCTTCTATAGCCAATTCAGCTACAGTTTCCAATGGAATATTCGCCCCAGTTGGTGTAGTTAAAATAATATTTTTAACTCCCGATAAATCTTTTCTATCAGTCCACTGAAGTTGAATTCGAATATCAACCTCTCTGTTATTAGCTTTATATCTTGTTGAAATTTCTCCTTGAGTTGCACTTCTTACAAATGTAGCAATTTGGGCTGTGCTTAATCCATATAAAGCTGCTTTATTATTGTCTACTCGAATTCTAAGTTCTGGTCTTCCTTCTTCTACAGAATGTTCAATTTCTCTAACTCCCTTTACTTTCGTTAATTGTAGGATAACATCTTCAGCTATCTTTTTTAAAACATTTAAATCTGAACCATGAATCTGTAAAGCCACAGATTTACCTAAAAATCCACCACTACTCATTACCCCCTGCTGCTGAATTGATATATTTGCATTCTCTATTTCTTTCAATTCTTCACGTAACTCTTCCATAATTTTCTCTGTGGATTTATTACGTTCACTAAGAGGTTTTAATCTTATCGTTAATTCACCTACTTCAGAACGAGTTGCCCCAGTCATCATTACATTTTCTCCAGAACCAATACTAACAAAAAGAGTTTCTACATCTGAACGATTTAAAATATTCTCTTCAATACTACTTATAACCTCATCGGTAACTAGGCTAACTGTTCCAAGTGGGAGTTTTACACTAATTCGAATCTCTCCCTCGTCCATCTCAGGTATAAACTCAGCTCCTATCAAAGGGTATAACATCACACTTCCAGCCAAAATAATAAACGCAATAGCTAAAACAATCCATGGACGATTTAGAGACCATCCTAAAATATTCTTATAAGACCCTTTTAGTTTTCTTAAAAGTTTACCTTCATGGAATTTTTTTTCCTGTTGAATAGGTGAAATAGTCAATAGTTGAGAGGATACCATAGGAATGAATGTTAGAGCTATAGCAAGAGAAGCTAACAACGAAAAAGTCACAGTTAATGCCAACTCTCGAAACAATTGAGATGCTATACCTTCTACGAACACTACAGGTAAAAATACAATAACTGTCGTTAGAGTAGACGCTAAAATTGCATTCTTAACTTCCTTGCTTCCTTTTTTTGCTGCATCTATTCTATCCAATCCCTGTTGCCTGAAACGGTATATATTTTCAAGAACTACAATTGAATTGTCAACTAGCATTCCTATTCCTAAAGCTAGCCCACCCAGTGACATTAGATTTAACGTCAAACCACCAAAATAAATCAATACAAAAGTTGCAATTATTGAAATAGGAATAGCTGTACCTAAAATCAAGGTACTTCTAATATTTTTCAAAAAGAAAAATAAGACCAATACCGCCAAAATAGCTCCAAAAATTGCATTGCTAGTTACATTATAGATTGAATCTTTAATGTAGCGGGATTGATCCATAATAGGTATCACCTTTAAACCGGAATATTCATTTTCAAAGAATTGAATAACTTCAAAAACTTCATCTATAACTTTAACTGTATTAGCATCAGCCTGTTTTTGAATTGAAATACCCACGCTGGGTTTACCATTCATTCTGGCTATATTCTGAATTTTCTTGTAGGTATCTCTAATTTCAGCCACATCTTTTAAGTGAATTATCCCAGTTTGAGTGGGTATAACTATATTTTCAATCTCTTCTAAACTTTGAAATTCCCCCATTGTTCTAATTAAATATTCAGTCCCATCATCACCAATCTTTCCAGAAGGAAGATTCAAATTCTGCATTCGTAAAATATTACTAATAAATTGTAATTTCAGCCCATATTGCACTAATTTTTGTTGATCTAAATCAATTCTGATCTCCCTTGTTAATCCACCAATCAAATTAACAGAAGCTACTCCATCAATTCGCTCAAGACGAGGAATCAATTCATTTTCTGAAAGTTTTTTTAATTCCACCAGATCATAATTTCCATTTAAGCCAAATTGAGCAACAGGCAACATCGAAGGATCGAATTTAAAAACCATAGGTGAAATTGCACCTTCAGGAAGCCTTCCCCCAATCAGATCAAGTTTCTCTCTAATCTCTAAAGTTGCAAAATCCATATCTGTACCCCAATTAAATTCCAATATAACTAGTGATTGTCCTGCACGGCTGGTTGAAGAGATATTCTTCAACTTTGTTATGGTTCCTAAAATACTTTCCAAAGGTTTTGTAACCAAATTCTCCATCTCTTCTGGCCCAACCCCTTCATAACTTGTTATAACTGCTACTACTGGAAACGACATATCAGGAAAGAGGTCTATATTCAAACGACTCCAGGAGACAACTCCAAATAACAAAATAAGTAAAATAACCATCAAGGTACCGATTGGACGATTAATAGCAAGATCAGATAAATTCACTTCAAAATCACCTCATTTAAATTATCTGAGATTATTCTGCACCACCCTCATCGATAATATACCATAATTTTGCTATCACTCAATATAAAAAAGATGCCTCTGATAAAGAAGCATCTTTATGCTAACTATACTTTAGCAAATAACCGATCTAAATCTTTTTCGTCAAAACAATAATTTTCATTACAAAAATGACAGGTCAATTCCAGCTTATTCTCCTGTAAAAGAATATCCCTTGCTTCTTCTTCACCCAAATTTATCACAATTTTCTCTAGCCGTTCCCGATTACAATTGCATTTAAAACGCACATCACGTCTTTCAGTAATATGATATTCTATCCCGTTAAGAATAATCTCAATTAACTCTTCAGGGCCTTTTCCTTCATCGATAACCTGTGTCACACCACCTGATAATTTTGCAAGATTAGCTTCTAATTGTTGAATGGTGGACTCTTCAGCATGAGGAAGTAACTGCATAATAAAACCGCCAGAAGCTTTGACTGAATAGTCCTGTTGTACTAAAACGCCTACTCCTACTGCTGAAGGGGTTTGTTCGGATTTCATAAAGTAATGAGTCAAATCTTCACCGATTTCTCCAGTTACCAGAGGAATACTTCCTTTATAAGGTTCTTTTAAGCCTAAATCTTTAATGACATATAAATTACCATTACCAATCCCTCGTCCCACATCTAACTTACCCTTATCATTTAGTGATAAATCAGCCTCAGGATGGCGAACATATCCACGCACATTTCCCTCAACATCAGCAATTACAAAGACTGGTCCTAGAGGTCCATCTCCAAAAAATTGCAAGCTTATTCGTTGACCTTCTTTTAACATCGTTCCCATTAAACCACCCGCTGTCAAAGCTCTTCCAAGTGCTGCCGTGGCTAAAGGTGACGTATTATGCCGCTGTCTTGCCTCTTCCACTAACTCAGTAGTAACAGCAGCGAAGATTCTTACTTGCCCCATAGCTCCAGAGGCACGAATAATCTGATCTTTCATAACCTACATCTCTCCTTTTATACTTTTCATATAAAAATAAATCTTCTTTTTATGTAACATTAATCATTATACCACAAATAAAATAAAAAATCCTTCTCATTTTTCCGGACTTGAGTCTTTCAGTTTCTCGATATATCCCCTCAAATTATTTAATGCCTCTTCACTTCGTCCAATATTAAGTACTATCTTAGAATATGAATTATTTATCTCATTTTTCGTTGCTATAAATTCATTTTCTACTATCCCTAGTTTTTTGTAGAGTTCTTCTATATCATACAATTTTTTTTCCTCATCCTCAGCAGGTTTTTCTTTTTGGTGAATAATAAAAGATAAAATTAATAATAAAAACAAAGCAATCCAGATTCCTTTCTCGATTCCATCTCCAAATTGCTCAAATCTTTCAATCATAAATTGATGACTATATTCACTCATATAAAAGCCATCCTGATCTAATTCATGTTCTGCTATAGTAATATAATTTCTGGTATTGAGCAAAAAACAAAATAATACTATTAAAATTACCTTTTTACATACCTTCCATCTATTAATCATTATCTTCCCCCCTTTATTAGCATATTCTTCCTCACTTTCTTTTGACAACAAAAAAACCATTCAATCAATTGATCAAATGGTTTTTAGGATAATCATAAATATATTTACTCAACTTCTCGTTTAAAATAATGCCATACAGACCATGTAGAAACTAGTTCCCATCCTTGTTGTCCATACTCATTTAACAACAATTTCGGAAGGCATAAATCCCCATCTTCTCCAAATAGGAATAGCTATTCTCAAATAAGTTAACTTTCGGTAAAAGCATAAACATCCTTCCGAAAGTTGTTAAACTTAAGATGTAATAACGTAGTTATTACATCGACTTTAATACTCTAGTAGTTTTTCCGCCGCCTCCCAAAATAGATATACATTTATATTCAAATTTTTTCAACTATATCCCCTCTTTCAAAAAAAATTATAACATCGCTATCATAGCTCTAAAACACTTATAAACAGTAATATAATCTGAATGGCTAAAACGTACTATTCTACCACTAATACGTTCAACACTAGGTATCAATTCAGCCATGTCAGCCATACCAGAGTTTGCCAATTCAAGTTCTAAAGTATAAGGGCCTTCTAATGTAAATAATTCACTTTCATCAATCCGTTGTACTGCTCGTTTGGCAGCCTCTTCAATAAGAGCATGTGATTTACTTGGATGAAGGGTTTTAGCAGCATATCTTCCTACGCCTTCTTTTACAGCAACAGTTTCTATATGAGGTAACAGTGCTTTTGCTTCTTCAGTTACTTTTACATCACCAGTTACCAACATAACAGAGGCTCCATAAGCACTTGCAATCAAGGCATTTTGACCCGTTTCACCAAATTCAATCCCATTAATCTTATACTTCATCACATCTCGACCTGAATATGTATGATCTAAAATTCCATGAGCTGTACCTTTTTTAGCATGATATCCTATAAAAAATACCGCATCCACGGTTTCATCAATCCCTTGCATCATACTCAAACTTTTGGGAGAACCTGTGATCAATTGAGCTTCTGGATGAAGCTCTTCTAAGATAATATTCCTCATTGACGAATGCGAATCGTTAACAATAATCTCTGTAGCACCACCTACTATAGCTCCTCGAATTGCAGCATTTACTTCTTTGGTCATCATAAGTCTAGCTCTGTCGTAATCTTTACCATTTCTACTTACCTGATCATCACTAACAACACCGGTTATTCCTTCCATGTCAGCAGAAATCAAGATTTTCAATATAAAAACCTCCCACTATAAATTAGATATGTATATAATCTATTCTTCTGCATTTTTATAAAATATCCTTTAGGTTAACTATAAAACTCCTCAAATGCTTTTTTGAGATAGTAATGATCTAAGACTCCACCCAATTCACGAATAGAATGCATCGCTAGCATTGGGTTTCCAATATCAACTGAACGAATATCTATTTGAGTCGCAGAAATCGGGCCAATTGTCGAACCACCTCTGACATCAGATCTATTTACAAATTTTTGCACTGGAACCCCTGCATTTTTGCAAATAAGTTCAAAGACAGCATTAGAATCACTATCAGTAGTATAACTTTGATTAGCATTTATCTTAACCACTGGCCCCTTATTGATGATGGGCTTGTTCACAGGATCATGTTTTTCAGGTGCGTTTGGATGTACAGCATGAGCCATATCAGCAGAAATCATAAATGAAGAATAAATAGCCCTAAAAAAGTCTTCTTTATCCTTGCTTAAACTATATACGATTCTTTCTAAAATATTACGGAGCATTGGTGATCCAGCACCTTGTTTTGTTGAACTTCCAACCTCTTCATTGTCAAAGCAGATCATTACATTAGTGGATTTGCCTACAGGTGTATTAACCAATGCTTCAATTCCCGCATGTACCATGGCAAGATCATCAAGTTTTCCACATGAGATAAATTCATTATTTAAACCAATAATTTTTCCTTTTTCATGCTCAAATAAGAAAAGGTCAAAATCAATAATCCTATCCTGATCTAGAGATAACTCATCAGCGATAAGTTTTAACAGAAAGTTATCTTTTTCAAATTTCTCATTAACAAGTGCTACCATCGGAAGAACATCTTTCTGCTTATTAAGTTCTATCCCTTCATTTACTTTTCTGTTCATATGGATTGCTATATTCGGGATAATCATTAATGGTTTATTAATACTAACAAGTGTAGTCTCGGGATAAAATGGATCATCACTTTTTAAAGTAACTCGTCCTGCAATGGATAATGGTCTATCAAACCATGTATTTAGAATTGGCCCACCATAAACCTCTGTATTTAATTTTAAATAACTATTTTCTACTACCATCTCTGGAGCAGGTTTAATTCGAAATGTCGGAGCATCTGTATGAGCACCAATCAATCGGAAACCATCTTCTTCAACCTCTCCAGTTCCTACAACAAAAGCAACAACGGCTGAATCATTCTTTGTTACATAATATTTTTCACCCTTTTTAATCTCCCATTTATCCCTTAGGCCCAACTCGCTAAATCCATTCTTAGCTAACTTTCCCTTAACATTTTCAACTGCATGAAAAGAGGTTGGACTCTGATAGACAAAATCAATCAGTTCATTTGCAAAATTTATTTCTTTACTCATTATTCCGCCTGCCACTTAAAACATAGACAAACGTCTATATCAAGATTTTTCCCTGTTCTTCGTGTCCAATTTCACCTTTTAAAGGCTACTTTTGTTTGCTATAACACTCCAAGGGCGTAAATTCCCGACTGACCATCGGTACACATATACAGACTTTTTTTATTTAAGCTACTGTATATTCATTGCATTTAGCTAGGTTAATCGAAGCATTTAAATCTCTATCTATGACAGCTTCACAATGCTCACATTTATAAACTCTATCACTTAGTTTTAAATCTTTTTTGTATCCTCCACAAATAGAACAAGTTTTACTTGAAGGATAAAAACGTGATACTGTTCTTAATTCAATATCATATTCTGTACACTTTTGCTCTAATCTTTCTTTAAAATAATAGAAGTTCTGTTGAGCAATTGACTTAGCTAAATGTTTATTCTTCATCATTCCTCTAACATTTAAATCTTCGATAGTAATATACATTGGCTTGGTTTTTGCCAATGAAAAAAT
>DAOVRZ010000145.1:0-10017 GCA_030627905.1 Halanaerobiales bacterium | reverse complement strand
TAGCTCGCGTATCTACGCGGGTCGGGAATTTACGCCCTTGGAGTGTTATAGCAAACAAAAGTAGCCTTTAAAAGGTGAAATTGGACACTAAGAACAGGGAAAAATCTTGATATAGACGTTTGTCTATGTTTTAAGTGGCAGTGATTGCATGTTAGCTAAAAGCGGAGAGGTAAAACCACATGATGCTTTATTTAAAACTCTTCTGGAAACGTTCTTTGTAGAATTTGTAGAATTGTTTTTTCCAGAAATTTTAAAGTGATGGACAAAAGTCATATAAAGTTTTTAAGAGAGGAAATAATAACAGATTATGAGAAGTTAAAAAAACACATCGTAGATATCATTGTTGAGACAAAATTAAAAGGTGAAGATGGAGTAATCTTAATTCATGTAGAAAGTCAAGCACAGAGAGAAATTGATTATAATGCAACAATGTATAATTATTTTACTGAGTTGTATAAAAAGCATAAACGAAAAATCATTCCAATAGTTATTTACTCTCATGAAATAAAAATCATAGAACCAGATAGTTATATAATAGAATTTCCATTTTTGAAAACTTTGGAGTTTAAATTTTTAAAAATTCAGTTGAGAAAGGAATCCTGGAAGAAGTATATAAAAAGTAATAATCCTGTTGCAGCAGCATTGATAAGTAAAATGGATTGGACAGAGAAGGAGAAGATAAAAGTTAAGTTGGAGTTTTTACGAATGTTGACAAAAATGAGGTTAGATGATCTGAAGACAGAGTTTTTAATAAAATTTTTGAGACGTACTTACCCTTTTCTGGGAAAGATGAAGAAGTTTTTCATATGAGATTAAAAAATGAATTAAATAAAAGGGAGGTAGAGAAGTGCATGGAATTTGTATCATCTTATCGACTCAAAGGTAGAGAGGAAGGTATTGAGATAGGACGTAAGGAAGGTAAAATGATAGGACGTAAGGAAGGTAAAATGATAGGATGTAAGGAAGGTAAAATAGATATTGCAAAGAAAATGTTATTAGCAAAGATGAGGATTTCAAAAGTTATAGAACTTACAGGTTTGTCCTATGATGAGATTGAAAAATTAAAATGAGAAGATAAAACTATTACAGCTTTGATTCGTTGTTGTTTTGGGTAGCAATAAGTTGGATGAGGGAAGGAAAATTAAATTTAGCGTAGAAAAAGGTAATGTAGAGATGAAAACAATTTCCCACACCACTTAAAAGTTTAAATAGTCTGTCTGGTGTGAGAATTAGAGTAATAACAAACATATTTCTATAAAGGATTATTATTTTAAGCTACATAATGTTTATAAAGTACAAAGCCTTCCAATACTATCTTTACAAGTAGTTGGAAGGCATATCTATATGGTGATTCAAAAAATAGATACTTGCTGATACTTTATTGTCAGAAAGATACCAAAGGTTGTTTTGCATAAAGTTAGCTGAAAGGTGGGTAAATAATGAAGATTCCATATGGTATCACTGATTTTGAAAAGATTAGAGAAGAAAACTTATTGTATATAGATAAGACTAAATATATTGAGGTTTTAGAAGATTTAAATACAGACTATTTGTTTTTCATTCGTCCAAGAAGATTTGGAAAGTCTCTTTTTTTATCAGTTTTAGAGCATTATTATGATTTAGAAAGAAAAGAAGAGTTTGATAAATTATTTGCTGACTTATATATTGGAAAGAAATCTACCAAAAGAAAGAACTCATACTTTGTTTTAAAATTTAATTTTTCTGGTTTGAATACAACTACCTATAATGAATTACTGGAATCATTTGAAGATAGCATAGTAGGTAGTTTGATTAGATTTTTTACGTATTATAATATGTATTTTTTAAATACAGCTAAAATTATTTTAAAAATCGAGAAAGCACGTAGTATTAGAAAAATGTTAGATATCTTATATAATGAGGTAGCTACTACGAATTATAAAATTTATTTGATTATTGATGAATATGATCATTTTGCAAATGATATTATTGCTATGGGAGATGGGGATTATTATAGAGAACTTATTCGTGCCAGTGGTTTTGTTCGTGATTTTTATGAGAACATAAAAATTGGCACCGAGAAAGTAATTGACAAAATTTTTATTACAGGAATTGCGCCTATTATGTTAGATGATATGACCAGTGGGTTTAATATATCTTCAAATATTACTATGATTCCACAGACGAATGAGATGTTGGGATTCACTGAAGCAGAAGTAAAGAACATTTTCGCTAAACTTTCATGGGTTAATGATCAAGATGATATTATGACAGAGTTAAGAAAATATTATAATGGATATCTTTTCAATAATAGTGGTAAATCTAGAGTTTATAATCCGGATATGATTCTCTATTTTTTAGGCCAATGGCAACTTATAGGGGAGTATCCGGATCAGTTAATTGATGATAATGTAAAAACAGACTATGGTAGATTAAATCGTCTGATCGCGAATCAGAAAAATCGTGAGATTGTAGAGCAGATTATTGAAACTGAAAGAATTACGGCAAAGATAGTTACTAAATTTTCTTTTGAAATGATGTATGATGACGATTATTTTGTTTCTCTTTTATTTTATATGGGTCTTTTGACGATTGAAAAAAAGGTAAGAAAACGGTACGAATTAAAGATACCAAATTATGCAATTAAAATGGTTTATTGGGAATACTTCGAGAAAAAATTGGGGGAAACCTACCATTTAACATATAATAGGACGGCATTGGAAGAATCAATAGAAGAGATGGCTTATGCTGGAGATATTAAGCCATTCCTTGAATTTACTAGTGAACAGATATTACAAAAGTTATCTAATCGTGACCTAATGCGATTTAATGAGAAAAATTTAAAGATTATATTAAGGAGTCTGCTTGCAGTTGCAGAAGTTTATAATCCTATTAGTGAAAGAGAAGTAGAGAACGGTTATATTGATATATATCTAGAAAAAGATTTTCGTTTTCAAGATATTAAGTATGAATGGCTGTGGGAACTAAAATATTTGAAAAAAGTGAAATTGGTTTGCTAGAACAGGTAAAAGTAGAAGGTTTAGTACAGTTAAAGAGATATACTGCAAGTGAGCGATTTAGAGGAAAGCAAAATTTGAAGAGTGTTTTGATTATTTTTATCGGGAAAGATGAGTACGTGTTAATTAGTTGCTGAGATGAAAGCAAAATCCCACACCAGCATGAGACGGCAAAAACCCCAGTCTGGTGTGGGAAATTGATTTTGAGCCCAGTAATATCAATGGTTTATGAGGGGTAATGTAACAATAAACATACTTCCTATTAAGGAATTGAAATACTCGATATCTTAAAAATTGCAATTGAGTTATTTCACTTAGCATATCAAAGACTGTTGGCAATGTATAGATGCCAGCAGTCTTTTTGTATCTAAGATAAGGGCAGGAAGATTTCTTTTCTGAAAAATTTCTCTTCTAAAAATTGGACATATAAAAGGATTTTGTAAGGAAAAAATCGAAATATAGTAATATACCTAACAAATTTATAAAATGGAATTAAATATGGAAAAGGGGTTATGAAGATGATCACCAGGATATTACGAGTTGGTTTGGTTTTAATGATCTTACTGTGTACGTTTGGTGGAGGTACAGTTTTTGCTGGAGTTTCTGAAGAGACTTCAAAAGAAGAGGCTTCTAAAATTGATTCTGAACCTATTGAACAGACGGAGTTGGTTAGTGAAAGGACGGAATATTCACGAACATTTCTAAATTCTGATGGAAGTACAACTTTGGAGATCAGCAGTAAACCCTTATTTTATCAAGAGGAAAAGGGGTTATTTGCAGCGATTTCACCTACGATTCAGACAATAGGTGAAAAAGATGAAACTTCATATCAAGTAATTAAAGCTTCTTATCAATGTAATTTTGGTGATAGCGAGGAGGGTTTTCTTTTTACATATCAAGATCATTCTATCAGAGTTCAACCGATGGATGTTGATAAACCAGTAAGTGGGTCTATTTATGAAGATGTAGTGAGTTATGAGAAAGTTTGGGAGCATGCAGATTTAATCTATGAGATAGGGGAAGATCATGTAAAAGAAAAAATAATACTTTACAGTAATAAGGCCTCGACTCAATATAAGTTTCGTTATCTCTTACCTGATAAAGCAGTGGTGACTGAGGTTGAAAACGGTTTAAATATTACTGTAAATGATGGAGAAGTTAGCTTTTTTGTACCTGATCCTTTTGTTTATGATATGGTGAATACGAATCCTTCTTTTGAAGCAGTTTCAAAAGATTATGAGCTTAATGGTCAGGAGCTTATTCTAACATATCAGATTGATCAAGAATGGTTTAATTCTAAAGAACGTGTCTTTCCTGTTACTATTGATCCTACTATATCACTTCAACACAGACCTTATGAATTTACTTTTGATGGAGATCAGACGATTACTGTGGAGCTTCATCAATATATGCCTGCAATGACAACTTCCTATGCAGCAGATCGCTTTACAATAAGTGATGGTCATAAAACACTTATGAATGAAGTATTATGGAATAGCATTATATCTTCAAAAAGAAATGATGTAACTAAATCTTTAGAAGTCAGTAAAGGTTTAACTTATTCAATTATCCATAGTGTTGGTAATGGATGGGTCCCTTTCAAAATTATTTATGGGTCTTCAACAGCAAAGATTACATATTTTCAAAAACCAATAACTATATTCTCTGAAGAAGATAAATTTGATAGATATTATTCTGAATTTCCAAACTTGTCATGGGAAATTATGTACAATAATATTGATATTAATAATTACACAGATCAGGAAATACAGAAGGAATATAAGATAGTCTTTAGTAGGTCGCTGGATAGTCTTAATGTAGGTAATGATTTTACTGAGAAAGAAGATTGTTTATATTTTGATATAGAAAGTGGTCATACTGCATTTGATCTAGAGAAAGATGGTATTTTACTAAAAGAGCAACTAGATGAAGAAGGTGAATGGTATTTTAAAGTTGCTGTATCGAACGGTGGACTCTGGTCTGATTGGAGTGAAAGTCAGTCTTTTATTCTTGATAAAACAGCCCCCAAATTTGAAAGTACTGAGTTAAATTATATACCTCTTGAAAACTATGGAGTAAAAGTAGAGTGGGGAAATGTTATAGAAAATTATACTGAGATCAAATATGAAGTAATGCTAGCTAGAGATTTTGATGAGAACTTTATTAAGGTAAATTCAGAGTTGATATTTGAAGATGAAGCAAAGATAGAGAATTTAATGCCTAACCAAAAGTATAAAATAAGAGTTGTAGCTCTAGATGAGGCAGGAAATAGTTCGATACTTGATGGTGAATATGTTACACCAGCAGCAGAGACTAAAATTCAAAAAGTAGAGTTTATTGAAGATGGTAAGGGTGGGTATGTTCCAGAGGTAACTTTTGTACATAATCATTCAGATGCTTATAAAATTAAAATTTTTAAGTTTAATAAACAACAAAATGGTTATGAAGAAGTTTATCTGACCGAGAATTGGATTGAGGGAAGCAATTATAATAGTTCTTTGATTAGTTATAAGATAACAGACGTATCTATCGAGCGTTTTAGCAAATATAAATTTCAGGTAGCTACTGCAAATGGAGAGAGGAAAGATTGGGCTGGGTTGAACTATTGTGAAACCAATGAAGATGTGAAAGTTCCCAATGCTAGACCAGAAAAACCAATGCTAGTTTCTCCTGAGTTAGATATAACAGTGAAACCTGGAAGTCAAGATGAAATAATACTAAAAGCAACCACTGTTGAGGATTATGAAGGAGATCAATTAGCATATGTTATTGAACTTTATGAACTGTTGGGAGAGTTGCCGCAAACAGTTGATGATTTAGCAGATAATACTGAGTTTAATGTGTTATGTTTGGAGATATTTAATGGGTTATATCCAGATTATCTAGATGAAAAGATTCGTTTTGAATATGATAATAACACCATAGCTACTTTATATGAGTGGACTGGTGAAGAGTACGTTCCTGATAACTCAGATGATAATAATGATCCTGGTGATAATCAAACAGATCCTGAGGATCCAAATATTATTTTTGGTACTTTGATTATAACTGACCCAGGTGATGATGATATTTATGATCCATCACTGCCTGGCACTGGAGGGAATACTCATCTACCGGGTTCTGGTGACGATGATGATGATAATCAAATACCTCCAGATCAAACTATTCGTTCAGTATATTCATTTGAGGAATATAAGGAAATTGTTTATGATATCCAATACGACTTTTACTATAGTGATTTCTTGAAAAAAATTCGTGAAGAAAACTTTGCAAAATTTGTAGAAGAAAATGCGACAGAGGAAGAGTTATCAAATATAGATAATAAACCAGCTGAACTTGAAAATGATAAAGTTTTTGCGACATTTAAAAATTTAGAAGAGAAAACTTACGCTTGGCGAGTAAAAGTAACTGAAACAAATACCTTTGAAGTTGATGGAAATGTATCTTATTCGAGTTTCTTTACTTTTATTGTTAAGAAGACAGGACCTCAGACTCCAACATTTGTTATGCAGAATAGAAGTGGCACTCCAATAACCGCAATAAATCAGACTGCAATTCGACTTGGCAATATTGTATATGATAAAGGAGCAACTGTACGCTTAACAGTTAGAGATACTTATCAATCTGAAAAAGATATTGATTTGATTTACCGCAATTATTATGATTATACTCTAAGTAATTATCAAGGAGAGCATACAATATTTCTTAGAGCTTATGATAGTTTAGGAAATTATACAGACAGCAAGCATACCATAATATATGACACAATACCGCCGCAAAATCCTACTTTAGAAGATATTGAAGTAATAGAAGGAGATCGTTTATTGATTCTTAAATGGAAACCCGGTAGTGATTTTCCGAGTGATGATAATATTTTACGATATGATGTAACGGTTACATTGACGAAATCATATTTTACTGATGGAAAACGAACTAAGATATTTGGGGTATATCCAAAAAATGAGGAAAGTCTAGAGTTAAAAACAAAGGATTTAGAATATCTTGATGACTTACAATATGATGAAAAAGTTACTTTCTCACTTGAAACCTTTGATAAAGCAGGCAATCGAGTGAATGCTTACCAAACAGTAGTAGGGTATACAAGGCCTGAGCAGAGTGAGATCCTTGATCCTTATAATCAAGCAAAGCAGACCATTATAACTGAAAATGGATCTATCAAACATATGCTTGTCATTAACTTAAAACAAGTTGATGCTTCAGCATATAGATTACGTTGTGAAAAAGTGGGTATCGAGGGTTTTATCTATTCAGAGATTTTAACCAGTGGTAATTGGAATGTACAAGTTGCTCCTCATGGTAGGTATCGTTTTTGGGTACAAACTTTTAATAAAACTGCGTATGAAGGAAACGGAGAGGTTGGACAAATTGTTGAATCACAGCCTGTGGAAATTCAAATATATAATTTACCTCCATCTTTGCCTAATGTGAGTGTGCCTTCTTATGTTAAAGATACTTCTATTACTTTAACTCACAAAGGCGGCAGTGATAACGATGGTGATACTTTAACCTATTATAATAAAATCACTGAAAATGGTAAGGTTATTGTTGATCCAATAAAAGATGGAGAGACAAAGGATACCAGTTTTACTTTAGCAAACTTGAAAGATGGGAAGAGATATACCTGGGAAGTAGGAGTATGGGATGAGTATGATTTAGATCAGGAAGGTAATCAAAATATTATTTATACAAATCCAGTTTCATTTACAATGGATAAAAGTTTTCCTTCTATTTCAGTTAGTCCTCCAGACGAAGAGAAGTACATGAATATTGATAAGGTGACGATTACATCTTCAGATAATATTAGTGGTCTTAGAGAACTAAGATATATGTGGAGAATTCCCAATAAAGAAGATGATCCTACAGCCGTAATAGAAGAGGGAGAGATTAAATCTGGAGATTCTCTTCTAGTCAAAGATGGAGAGTATGAACTTATAATTACAGCTATTGATGAAGTAGGAAACACAAATAATCAAAAATATCTTTATAAAAATGATTCTACTGCTCCTGTAATTGAAGAGATTCAGATAAATGGTATTCAATTAGGAGATAATTATTTATCAGAAACAAGTGCAGTTCAATTTGATGTTCAATTTAAAGAAGATCAAAGTTTACTCGAAGGCTTTTATTATTGTTTAATCCCTAAAGGGGTTACTGTATCTGAAATAAACGAGGCAGATTTAGAATGGGTATATATTGATCCAGAAAAATTGGTTTTGGTGAATGACTTACAATATAAGTATCAATTTAACCAGACATTATATAACACAAAATCATTGGAAGCTGGAGTAGAATATTATCTGTATGTACAGGTTTTAAATGAAGTGGGTTTACAGGCTATTGAAACAACAGAAGAGAGTATTATTCTTGATCTTACTGGCCCGGAGTTTACTAACTTCGAAGTAACTGGCCTTAGTGATGGAGTAGGAGGAAAATATCTAACTGATTTAGCAGAACTTGTGGTTAATTGTGAAGCAGAAGATTTAGAATCTGGTAAGCAATCCATCGAATATGGTGCTATCATTGCAGAGGAGATAAATCCAAAAACATGGTATCAGAGTATGGATGAATTAAAAGAGAATTGGAACTATGATGATGGGACAGAATTGAAATTGGTAGTCAAAGCGACTAATGGCCTTGGAAATGAAACATTTCGCTATAGTGATCAATTTATAGTTGATCTAGAGAGTCCAGAATTGGTCTATATTCGCGCAGGTTGTGACCCAACTTTAGTGGATGATAGCCCATATTATCAGCAAAATAATAGAGATTTAAATATCGTCTGGAAGATGTCAGATGCTACTGGTATCGCAGAATATGCTTATGGAATCGGTCGAACAATAAATGACAGGGAAGTGAGTAAGCTTTTTGCTGATGCTGATGAAGATGGTTGGATTGTGCTTTCTGATACTTCTTTAGAACAGCAGATGGTGATTCATTCTGGAGAGGAAAGTTTTGATGATGGTACTTACTATATTACTATTCGTGGACGAGATTTTGCTGGAAATGAGAGAATCGTTACCGCTAACCCAATCATAATCGATTCAAGTTTAGCTACCAGACCAGAGATAACTATAAATCCATATCTTACAAGTTTAACTAGTTTACCTATTCAGTTAAGTTATAGTGGGGAGTTGAATGTTGTTGAATATCACTGCACCCTTTATCATGAAAGTGATGGTGAATTAGTAGAGGTTTATTCGGAGATTATTACACCAGATTCTAAAGACTATAGTGGAATAGTATCTTATACCTTTAGTCAGGGTGAGAGATATTATCTTAAAGCTGAAGCAGAATTAGAAGATGGAAGTTTTATAGATATCTGGAGCCCACGTATATTGATTGATACGACAGATCCAAAAGTTGTTGAGTTTAATGTACCTAAATATAGTATTGCCGATGAGATAATTATAGACTGGCAAGCTGAAGATTTAGATTATGGAATTGAAGGAGAGCAGGGACTTAACTATCAAGTTAAATTAGGATATTCCAGAGGTGGAGATGAACTTCTTAAGTGGACAGATACATTATTTAACCGATATCTCTTTAAAGATTTAGAAGTTTTAGATGGGGAGAATATTTATGTCACTTTAAAAGTAACTAATGCTGCAGGATTATCGATTGAAGTATATAGTGAAGCGATAACTATTGATAATTCGGTGCCAGAAGTTCCTGTGATCACTCATCAATATGGGTTATTTACAGCTAACAAAGATATTTTGGAGTATGATTGGAGTTTGACTAATATTTCAGATAGTAAGTTAGATCATTATGAAGTTACGATCTTACATACCACAATCATTCCAGAAAATGCAGAATGGATCAATGTTGGTATTGCTACAAATTACTCATATGAGGCTTTATTAATTAATGGTTCAACTTATTATTTAGCAGTAAGAGCATATGGAAAGAATGGTTTATATAGTGAAGGAATCAGTGATATTGTGATTATTGATTACACCAAACCAGATTTGATTAGTGTTGATGATAAGATGAACTATTC
>DAOVRZ010000013.1:0-70774 GCA_030627905.1 Halanaerobiales bacterium | reverse complement strand
TTTTATTTTTAAATGTAAAAATATTGATTTAATGAAAAAAATCTATACATATAAAATAATGTCTATATTTTGAAATATATGTTTTGAAATATAGAGTTTAATTAAGCTATGCTGCACTAGCAATGGACTATTTTGCTTTGATGGTTAAAATGCTCGAAACTTTCCACCTATTACATCGAAATATTTTACACGATTTTAAATCCCAAGTTAGTAATGATAATTTAAACAAAACTCAACAGAGAGTGTTAATGCATCTTTATGTGAATGGTAAAAACACCATGGGCACTATCTGCAAGATAACAGAATTGCAACAAGGAAGTATGACTTCAGTTATTGATTCTTTAGTAGAATTAGGATATGTCGAAAGAAACCGTGGTGAAAATGATCGAAGAAAACTCTACATTACCTTGACATCTGATGGCCTAATAAAAGCTGAAGAAATAAAAGAACAAATGAGTTTATACTTAAAAGAAAAGTTTAAATCTCTTTCAATTGAAGATGTTGAACTTTTCTCAAAAATATTAGATCAATTAAAAGAAATAAATCTAAAACTGCAATCAGGAGGCGAAAAACTTGAATGATAGAAAATATGAACTAGGTCACGAAAAAATAAGTAAATTACTAGTCAAATACTCAGCCCCAGCCATGATTGGAATGATGGTTAACGCCCTTTATAATCTAGTTGACACAATCTTTATTGGTCAAGGAGCAGGTACAATGGCTATTGCTGGAATCGCAATTGCTTTTCCAATCCAAATGTTGATCATGGCTATCGCTCAGACAGTTGGAATCGGTTCAGCATCTATTATATCCAGAAATTTAGGCGCTGGTGATCAAAGAAAAGCAGAAGAAACCGCCGGTACTTCCTTTACTACTGTAGTGTTTTTAAGTATTCTTTTTACGATTTTCGGTTCAATTTTTCTGAATCCAATGTTAAGATTATTTGGAGCAACAGATACAATTTTGCCTTATGCTTCTCAATATATGTCAATTATTTTACTAGGAAGTGTATTCTTTAGTTTTGCAATGTCTTCTAATAGTCTTGTACGCTCCGAAGGCAATGCAAAAGTTGCTATGTTTAGTATGATTATTGGAACAGGTTTAAATATTATTTTAGATCCTATCTTTATTTTTGGATTTAATATGGGGATTCGTGGAGCGGCAATTGCTACTGTTCTGTCACAAATTGTAAGCTTTATTTACCTCTTAGCATATTTCTTAAGTGGAAAGAGTATGCTTAAAATTAGAAAAAAAGATTTAATTCCAAATTTCAGTCTTGTAATAGAAACCTTTACCATTGGTGGAGCAACTTTCGCCCGTACGATTGCTGGAAGTATTGTGTCAATTGTTATCAATAAATCAATTATCTATTATGGAACAGATCTCCATATTGCCATTCTAGGTGTTGGAAATCGTGTTTTAATGTTTATGCTCATGCCTTTATTTGGAATCGTCCAGGGGCTTCAACCAATTGTTGGTTTCAACTATGGAGCAAAAAATATGAAACGAGTCAAAGAATCTCTAAAGCTAGCTACTATAGGAGCAACAGCTATGTCTACTTTCAGTTACGTTCTTTTAATGCTTCTAACTAAGCCCATTTTCAGACTCTTTACAAAGGATCAAAGTCTTATTCTGGAAGGTGTACCTATCTTACGAATTTTAGTTCTAGTTTTACCTGTTATCGGGTTCCAAATTATCGCTGCTTCTTTATTTCAAGCAATCGGTAAAGCAGTGCCAGCTCTGATTTTAACAATGTCTAGACAAATTCTATTTCTAATCCCAGCTGTATTAATTTTACCCCGATTTATTGGTCTGGATGGAGTATGGTATGCTTTTCCATTATCTGATGTACTCGCAACAGTAGTTACTTGTATTTGGTTAGTCAAGGAAATTCGTTTCTTGAATCAACATCCAATCAGTGAGCAGGAAAAACTTCAATTTGCGCTGGAGGGTAATTTGAAGTAATTTAATTTTCATGCAAAAAGCAAAGCCTTGTATGTTAGGCTTTGCTTTTCTATTTATGGAAATATAATTTCATACTCGTCTTTACCGATAAAGATAATCAGTGCTTTCTTTAAATTTTCCTTATCTTTAAAATGTCTGCTTTTTGCATATTGATCAAGCTGTGTTAAACCTTCTTTCTTGACTCGTTCTAATTGGTTTGTCTCACTTTTTTTAAGATATTTTAATTCCCAGATCCATTCGTATTTTACATCAGGGAAACGGATATCTTTTTCTAAAAATATATCAATGTACCCTTTATCAACTTCTTTTTCACTAGATATTTTATATATATTACTCAATCCTAAATAAGTTAATAGGATCACTTTTAGATATTTTTCATCAAATTGTATTAAATCACGATTTGATAAAACTTGAAGTACATTTTGACTGATATAGTCAATATATGGCTTTATCTCTCCGTCAAAAGCAATTGTCTCAATGGATTGGTGCAATTCTTCTAAATCTAATTTCAAATGAAATTTTTCCTGTAATTTTCTTTCAAAGTATTCCCAAAAAATTATTTTAATTACCTGATTAGGAATTTTCAAATAAAGACGAGTTCTGATTTTTTTCTCAATTGTTAAAAGCCCCAAATAAAAAAGTAATGAAACAAAATATTGCTGATTATACATCTGATCAAATGAAAACTTCGATACAATGTTTGAAACAATCCCATTATTTTTTATAATTTCATCTAGAGTCTCACAATTATTTTCATTCATAGTTAAACGATTTAATCTAGCATAATCTGTTTTTATGTTCTCATCTACTAAAACTTCAGGATAAGTTCCTAAGTACTCACATTGTTGGAGAAAATAAAAAATCATATTGGGATTATATATTCTTTTCTTTGCATTAATATTAAAAATATATCCATTATAATAAGCTTTTAATTCAGGCATAAGTTCTTTAATATTATCAATCCATGGAATACTCTGTAAAATAGAATCTATTTCTTCTTCCGTAAACCCTAATAGTTCATTGGTCTGTGGAATCATTGTTATATTTGAAGTAATGTTAAACCCACTCGTCATATCATCCAACATCAACGGTGCAATCCCGCTAATAAATATTCGATCAATCACTCTTTTGGTACCTATTTTAATAATCTCATAAAAATCTCTGACAAACCCACTAGCGCGAATAACATTACGATAATATTCACCATCACCCACAGCGACAAGATCATTGGCAAAATGATCATATTCATCGATAATTACATATATTTTGTAATTTGTTATAGCCACTTCATTGAATAGAATATCCATTCTTCTTGTCATGCTTGTATTTTTTAATTCTTCAATTATCTCTTCTTTTTTTGGAAAGTAATTCTGATAATAATTAAAAAAAGTGATTAGACTTCCTAAGACTCGGTCATTAAACGAGTTTTTTAGTTCTTCAGGGTTTGAGGTGTCTAGACCAGAAAAATCCAATGCTAAAATAAAATTTGAATTTTTAAAAGTTGTGGAATTCTTACCAATATACAAATCACCAAATAAATTTTCAAAATCATCTACTTGATCTAAATCATAATAATTTGCTAAAGTTGATAAAAATAAGGATTTACCAAAACGTCTCGGGCGAATAAAGAAAAGATACCTGCCTAAGTTTTCTAATTTCTCGATATATTTAGTTTTGTCTACGTATAAATAATTTTCTCGACGGAGTAATTTAAAATCTGAAATATTATTTGGTAATTTCATAGATTCCCACTCCTTTAGTTTCATTTACTTCGCAATATTATCTTACTTTAATATTTTTTTCGCCTTAATCATAACCCTTTTACCTTCAAAGGCCAATCCAACTTCCATAATCTTTTCAATTCCTAAATCTAATAATTCCTTTCTATATTCCTTATCCTCTATTTGCTGTAACGCTTTTTCTACAGCTATTTGTAAATCTTCATTATCATATTCATCTACCCGTTTAAACTCCAATATAATACCTAATTTATTTAAATCCCTCGGAATAATCATTACATCATATCTACCATAACCACTTTCACGATTTGATTTTACCTGATAATCTTGACGAAGATTAACTAGTAATCCCAATACGGTTCTTCAATACCTTGACTCTCTACATATTTTACAATTGACTAGGGATTGTAAACGGTTTCTCCACCTCATCTATCGTAAGGCCAAAATATTTGTTAAACTTGCTATTTAATAAGCTATAAACACTCAAATTGTTTAAACCAGAAAAAATACTTTCTTTTGCAATACGCAAAATTCCTGTCAGAACTCCTTTGTATAATGATATATTATCTTTTAAACCTCCACTCATAAAATATAACATCCACTTCCATTGATAGTGTTTTTATAAATCTTTCTTTTTCATATTTATCTAAAAAATCTCCAGCTAGTAAATACTCGTGCCTTTTGTACTCTTCAGAAATTATTTTTTTAATTTTAGCTAAAGCACCTGCCCAGTTCTGTTCTTTGATATCTTTAAAAGTCAAAAAAATCACAGGATTTATTCCAAAATGATTTTGAAATTTTTCTTCCACTTTTTCTATTTCTAAACCTTCAAATAAATAACTTCTATCTTCATCAATTTTTTCAAAGAAATATCTTAACATTGACAAATTAAAACTCTTCCCAAATCTTCGAGGACGAGGCAACAAAACAACTTCAGCATCACTATCAATAATCTCTTGTATAAGCAAACTTTTATCAACATAATAACAATCTTGATCTCAAAGTTTTTTATAATCACTAATTCCCACAGGCAAAGATTTTCTCATTTTTTTTCCTCCTAGAAAAGAAAGGTAATTTCAAGTTATCTATAATATTCCTTCGCTTTAATTTGATTATTCCCTTCTAGATAGTGAATAAAAAATAAAAGGCTGGCAATACCGCCAACCTTCACTCTATTCTCCACTATTCCGCCAAAAAACAATCTTAAACTGCTCAGTCACCTTATCATCAATCAAATCAACTTTAACTCCAGCATCCTGACAGGTACGCAAAATCCGTTGAATTCCAGTTCCAATTCCACGATAAGGAATATCTTCAATATCATTGATCAAAGACGCCAAAATAGGATTGCGTTCAATATGAATTCCAAACTTAATTGATTCAACATTAACCGTATTCGGTAAACTCCCCGGGCTGATAATTTCAACACGATCATCAAAAACAAAAAGACGAATATGGCTTGAAATCAAATAGTTTCGATGCAATAACGCATTAACTAAAGCTTCTTCCAAAGCAATCTTAGGAATTTCCAGTACACCAATGCTATTAAAATTTTGTTTTTGCTGTCTCAGCGTCAATTGGTTTAGAAAAAACGCTATTCCTGCTCTATATAAATCACCGATATTTCCTTTTAGATTCCGACTATCTTTATATTGAATCCCAGATGGATCATTACCATAAAAAGAAACAGCTTTTACAACTACATTTGGCATTTTCTCTTCAGGTCTCTTTCCAAATAATAAAAGTCCTGCTAAAGTACATTGACCTTCTTTCATTAGTTTTAGATTTTGAAGAATTATCTCTTTAGATAATTTTAAAGATGAAAATGATTGTTCAGTCCTTCTTTCAATATATCTTTCAAATAAACCTATATTTAGATCAGATATTTCTGTTTGCTCTATTGCCATCTCGTCAGCATAAATATGTTTTGCTTCCTGCAATAAGCGTTGTAGTTCTTCACGTCTAGCTCTGCGCTTATCTGCCCCGACTTTTACCCACACATCACGTCCATTTGCCATATAAAATTTATTTGTACCTCTTGGAACATCAATCACAACCACCATTTGATCTTCAAAAGAAATATTTTTTGTCATGACCGATATAGGAGGATCTAGTTTTTGAGAACAAACGTTGGAAATAAGTTGATTCAATTTGCCTACTTCTTCAAAAGATAAACCTTTAATTTTTCCATCATCAGAAACTCCAACAAAAATTTTACCTCCATTTGAATTAACAAAAGCTGATATTTCAGCTGCTAAAGCATCTGGACTATTTATTTTTTCTTTAAATTGCGTTTCAGAATCTTCACCACGTTTTATTCGATCAAGCAATTCTAAAACATTCATGAATGAAATGACCCCTTTCAAATTACTCTTCACCTTAACTTCTCTCTTTATATTTTACCAAATTTATTTGTACTTGTCTAATTCCACCCTAACAACTCTTCTCAAACCAGATAGAACTCACCTTCTCCAACTCAAATCCATGCTTAGTATACAACTTCATAGCTCTCTCATTCGTGCTCATCACATATAGTTTAACTTCCTCCATATCACTTTGGTGCAAAAGTTCAACTGACCTTTTCAAGAGAACTTTTCCAATCCCCTGCCCTTGAAACGCTGGATCTACCCCAAGAACATCAATCCATCCAACTTGCGCCTTACATGTTAATTCAAATAAACCCGCTGGTTCTCCATCATATAGACAGAGTTGAGCCAGATGAGGTTTTTCTTTATACTCTCTTACTACTTCCTCCATCTCTTCAACTGTGAGAATAGCACCATTGGGAGAGTTTATAAAAGCTCTATTAAGCAGCTTTCTACAAACCTCTTGATTCATTTCGGTAAGATTTTCAAACTGAAATTCCTGCCGGTTACAATCTTCTTTCCATTGATGCCCTCTACGATACCGCATAATCAACGCTTGATAGGATTGAGTAAATTCAAATTCTTCTACTACAGGAATCAGATAACTAAAAGATGTTTTTATGCCTACTTTTATACTTTCAAATTAAATATTATTCAAATCATTTGTAGCGAACTCCAACAATAACTTTAATCCATTTTCCCCTTCTTCATTAATATAAATCCCAGTAATAAAAATTTCCCCTCGTTCTTTTACATCTTTAGTAATCATACCTAAAGAACCCTTAACCCTGCCTTCATCCCATAATGAAAAATGATTTTTCCCACCATCAAAAATCACACTTGTATAATCCTTTAACATTCCATCAAAATCTGAAAAATAACTATTTGGACCACAATCCATAATATACTCAAATAATTTTCTTTTTTCCAGACCAGACAACTCTAAAAATCGTTTAACCTGCATTTCCATTCGCCCCCAAATACATTAGCACTTCATCCTATCAGTTCTACAGTGATAAAAATTTTCCTTCATTCAATCAATATTAATGACTTAGCTTTCTAAGTTAAGCTTACAGGCTTGTTTGATAAGAACACAACATTTGAATTATTTTAAAAAAGCAAACCAATGCTAATGCACCAGCCTATCTTTCTTCACATTATAATATCCCTAACATATCCTCGGCAACTGATCCCCAGCTAACATCTCTAATATCCGCGTTGTCCCAATCTCTGTCTCCACATAGACTTCAGGATATTCAGTCACTGCCATGACTTCACCAATGATAGCTACATCCTTACCAACAGGCAATTCGCGCATTGCTTCTAAGACTTCATCTGCTGAGCAGGTACTATCGCTAGAAGTTTTCCTTCATTGGCTACATGAAAGGGGTCTAAGCCCAAAAGATCACACACTCCTTGTACCTCTGGCAAAATAGGAACACTGCACGATTCCATAATCTGCTGAAATAGGCTCATATCCAATCCTTCTTCTAAGATCAAAGCACAACTTTAAAAAAGAGGTTTTGCACCCACCATCGCAAGATCATTAACAGTACCATATATCGCTAATTTGCCGATATCTCCACCCGGAAAGACAGGGGGACTGACTACAAAAGAATCTGTCGTCATCGCTAAACTTCCACAAACAAAGTCTATAATAGCAGCATCACTAAGTTTATGTGAACTACCCGCCACCTACGCTTTGCTAAGAGGTGGGGGCTTCTTGTTTCAACGATCTGAGTAGGTCTTACGCGATCTCCACAAGCGTAAATTAGGGGCGAACCAACCCTAGAAAATTTGTATTTATTGCATAATCATTTCCAAACCTTTGTGCAATATGTTTATGGCTGCGTTATGATCTCTATCTAATACCAGTCCACAAAATGGGCAGTCGTGTACTCTATCTGACGAATCTGTACACAAACTTGATACCCCTTCTCCATAGGGTAGACTTTTTTTAAATTGTCCACTCTATAGGGTACATTATACGATTCCTCTGGTTTTTATCTATTGACTTATCACATTCTGAATTCCTTGCAAAAATTGGATGAGATGATACTTCGAAGTTGCATCTATATTTTCCAACTGCTTAAGCAACATCAAATTTTGTTTGTCTAATAAATGATAGTGCTTTTTTAATAATTTATCTTTAATTACTATTTCTTCAGAACTGGGTTCAACTAAATTTGTTAAGATAGCCAATTCCTGAACACTAATCTCTAAGCCGTTTGCAAGTTGGATAAAGGTTTCGATATGAGGACGGCGATAAGCGTCAGTCTCTAGACGTGAGATAGTCGATTGATGAATCCCTGATCTCATACTTAACTGCTGTAACGTCAATCCCCGTTCTTCACGCAAATTTCGCAATCTTTCTCCAAAAGTCTGATCTTTCATCCCTTCACCTTTCCTTCCTATCTTCTTATTGTTATTATACATCTTTTATTGTCGTTTGGCAATATAAATTGTTAACATTTTTATTTGTCAATGTGGTGAAGTTTTAAAGGGATGAATAAAAAAGTCGCATGAAAAATATTTCTCCAGCGACTTCTTTATTCATCCCTTTAGTTATAACCATAACTTACTTATCTTTTAAAATAAAACCCCCACTTCTATAAGTGGTGGAAATTGTTTTTAATCTTCAGTGGGGGGTAGAATCCCCTACTGAAGCCCCAATGTTCAGCTTTAGCTGGACGAGTTCACTCTCCAGCAGGTTTTATTTCAAAATCAGGAGCTTTTTGATCTTTTAGCCAAGCAATCCTGGTTAAATAAAATTTACTTCCTTCATTCAAGGGATACCGTTCCAAATAAGTTTCAAAATATGATTTAGCCTTATCTAATTCATTTAAAAAGTAATGAGCTTTACCTAAAGGATATATTGCATAATAATAATCAGGTTTTATCTTCAAACTCTCTTCATAACACTTTACAGCTTCAGCATATTGATCCTGTCCCATATACGTATCCCCTAAAAAACGATAAGATTCATAGTCCTTTGAGTCTTTATCAATAGCTTTTTTCAACCACTCTCTAGCACCCACATAATCCTCTTTTATAAGAAGAATATATCCTAGATTTTTATCGTATTTTCCAACACTAGGATCCAAAACCATGGCTTTTTGATAAAGTTCAAAAGCCTCATCCAACCTGTTGGTATCTCTTAAAAGTTGAGCAAGATTATTAATCGTAACCAAATGATTTGGGTCAATTACTAAAATCTGTTCATAGGTAATTTTTTCATCTTTTGTTTTTTGCAATTTATAATACGCATATGCTTTACTAAGGTAAAGATCAAAATTAGTAGGATTCAATTTGATAGCTCGGACGAAATAAGGCAAAGCATCCTCATATTGCTCCAAATTTAAAAACAATCCACTCAAATTGACTAAAAGTGTTAAATCATCAGGAGTTAATTGAAGAGCCTCTTTGTAAACTGGAATTACCTCTTTAAAACGTTCTTGCATCTGATATAGATTAATCAGTTCCATATAATACGATATCTCATTACTCTTTAATTGAATCAGAGCTTTAAGATATTCCTCAGCTAATTTATAATTCTCTAAAGCCAGATAAGATCGATACATCGTGTGTAAAACATTAACCTTTGGCGAATATGTTTTCAAAAATTGTTCATACGTATCTATAACTTCATAATACATCCCTTCATGAAAATACAATTGCCCTAACATCAATAATACCTCTGCCTGATCTGGATCATTCGCCAAAATCGCCTTAAAACTCTCTATAGATTTTGCAGGATTCTGATTCATATTATATTGAGCCAGCTTTAGATACAATTGTTCCTTTTCCTCTATGCTGATATGCCTTTCTGTTAAAGCCTGCTCTGCCACAGCTATCGCTTGATGGTAATTTCCCATTTGATAATATGCTTCAGCCAGCCCAAAATAAAGATCAAATTCTCTAATTCCATACACATAGGCCATTTGATATGCTTTTGCTGCATCAAAGGTTTTAGCATTCTCAAGCAAAATTTTACCCAAAGCAGCCCAAATCTCACCACGTTTTGGGTAAGTTTTACTGGCAACATTTAATGCTTGTTGAGCTTTAAAATGTTTTCCTTCATTAAAATAAATAAAACCTAAAAGATACTCAGTCACAGGATATTCATCTACTTCTCGGGCTTTCTCTAAATATTCTTTGGCTATATCATATTCTAATAAACTCAAATAAGCCTGTCCTAATCCTAAATATTCTAAACCAGGTTCGTCATTATGTTTCAATGAATTTTCAAAATGCTCAATCGCATCCTCAATACGATCCTGATAGAGAGCAATAAAACCAAGATATAAATATCCTTCTGACTTATGTGGAGAAAAAGACAAATAATCATCAAAAATGACTTTTGCCTTCTCCAAATCTCCATTGGACAAGGCTGCTTTTCCTGAAGTAATTAATTTTTCACGATAAGTACAACCTGAACTCATAAAAACCAACACGAAGCATAGCAAAATAAGGAATAGTCTATATCTCATTGAATCAACTTCCTTTGCAAATTATTCATATATCCTACTATTATATTCTATGACTTCGTTGTAAGTTAGAAAAAACCTCTTTTTTATTTTTTATCTTTTGAGTTAAGACCCTCACTTCTAAAAATGGTGGGAATTATTTTTAATCTTCAGTGGGGGTAGAATCCCCTACTGAAGCCCCAATGTTCAGCTTTAGCTGGACGAGTTCACTCTGATAACTTCATTATTAATAAATCAGCACGACTTATATAAATTAATATAGTGACAACTGTCAAGCTAAAGGGAAAATGATATGAAATTTACAACCTCCATCAGCATTATTCTCAACAGTAATCTCACCAGAATGTCCCTGTATTATTCTCTTGGAGATCGCCAACCCAAGTCCTGTTCCTTTTTCTTTGGTTGTAAAATAAGGTTCAAAAATACTATCAATAATTTCTGGTTTTATTCCAGTGCCTGTATCCCGAATCTGAATCTCAGCAATTTCATCGCTGGCTTTACACAGACTGTAAGTTAAAATCCCACCATTCTCCATTGCATCCATACTATTTCTTGAAAGGTTTATTAAAACTTGCTTAAATTGATCTCTATGGCCTAGAACCAAAATTTCCTCAGAACTAAGTTGATTATCTAAAACGATACTGTTTAATCTAGCTTCCCCCTCCATCAACTGTGATATTTCTTTTAAGAGCTGATTCAAATTAATTCTTTCCTGATATTTTTCTGAGCGAGCTAAAGTTACAAACTCTTCTAAAATACGTGTAATCCGATCCACCTCTTTTAAAATATTCTCCCCATGTTCCAAGTCAATTGGTTTCTTTTTCAACTTGGCTAACTGCACAGTACTTTTTATTAAAGTCAGGGGATTCCTTACTTCATGAACTAATTCCAAGATCATTGATTTTGGAAGCATCACATTTTCCTCATTATCTCTTGCATATAAGGAATCGTTGATAGGCGACGGTGTGTTTTTAAATCGATCCATTTAAATCCCCCCACTTCTTAAAAATCAAATTTGCCTTTACATCAGTATTCGATATTATCTGGTAAATTCCTTCATTTATACTAAAAGTTTTGGAAAATAAAAGTTGACCTTAAAATTAGGTCAACTTCAAAAAAAACTATTTATCAATACCGGTTATGTATATTAATGAGGAGACGGTTTCATTAATAATATAGCAGGCGAGTGTAACTAAAATACTTTTTGTGGTCGAATCATTTAATATCTTTTTTTCAATACTCTCTCCAAATTCTGCTTAGCTTTAGAATAATTCGAATTCACGTCTAAAGCTTTATTAAAAGCTTCAATCGCTTTATCTAATTCTCCACAATTTTCATAAGCTATTCCTAAATTATTATACATATAAGAATAAGATGGATTTAAATCAACTATTTTACTTAACTCTGTGCTGGCTTCTTTGTATTTACCCAACTTTAAGTAAGCATATCCTAAATTATTCAAAGCAAATACATTTTCAGGATCTAAATTAGAAGATTTACTAAAATAATCTACCGATTCCTGAATCATGCCTTGATTCATATAATAAAGTCCCCATACATTATAAAGTTCAGAGCTCTGATTATTCACAGTTTCAGCGTCTTTTAAAGTAATCAAACAATTCTCCCAATCATTAATATATAGATAAGATCTACTAAGATTAACCAATGTTTTAAAATTCGTAGGAGAAAGCTGTTTTGCTTCTTCAAAATACTTCACAGCACCTTGATAGTCTTTCATTCGATAATATGTAAGTCCCATCATATAATTTAGATAATGGCTATCATTCATCTTAGGATAAGCTTTATGAAATGCTTCTATTGCCTCCTTATAATCTCTATTGTTAAATGATTCAATACCTTGTTGGTAACTCTCGTTAGCTAAAGCCTGGAAACTAAAAACTAAAAGTAACATGATTGAAATGACCAAAAAAGATTTTCTCATAATTTTCCCTCCAAATTTTTATTTTCATTTTTTATAAAAAGTTTGATAAAAATATCAACAATCTGGGGATCAAATTGTTTACCCTGATATTTCAAAAGTTCTTCCATCGCTTTTTCACTAGAAAAGCCATGACGATATGGTCGGTCAGAAGTCATGGCATCATAAACATCAACTACTGCAATAATCCGGGCTTCTAAAAAAATATCATCTCCTTGTAATCCAAAGGGATACCCTTGACCATCTACCCGTTCATGATGCTGTTCTACGATATTGGCTACCTCTCTTAGAAAATCCACCTCTCGTAATATGTTCGCGCCATATGTAGGATGTTCCTGCATAATTTTAAATTCTTCTTCTGTCAGTTTTTCGGGTTTTTCTAAAATACTAACTGGAATACCAACTTTACCAACATCATGAAGAATAGCTGCCCGACGTAATTTTTCTAAACGACGCGAATTAAATTTTAAATATTTACCAATTTCTAAAGAATATCTCTCCATCCGCTCACAGTGCCCACCAGTAACATTATCTTTCGTTTCGATAGATTTTGCTAAAGCCATAATAATCTGAAGTAAAGCTTTCTTTAAATCATTCTGATATTTTGCATTACTTAAGACAATCCCCAATTGGCTTGTTATCGTCATCATTAATTCCTGATCTTCATAAGTAAAACCATCCAACCGATAACTTTCTAAATTTAAAACTCCAAAAATCTTATTCCCTAATTTTATTGGAACTGCCATTTGCGAATTAATCTTCTCACACATCTTAATATAACGAGGATCTTCTTTTACATTCGATACTATTAAGGGCTCTCCATGCAGAACAACCCAACCACAAATTCCTTCATCCAAAGTAATATCTGGAAATTCAATGTAATTCGATTCATGAGAACTTTTAATTGAAATATATCCATTTTTAAAGATCAATTTATTATCCTGAAGAAGAAAAATATTAACATTTTCATATTTTAATATTTTATAAATGGAAGTTATAACTTTACTGATTAATTCTTCTGAATTATCAATTGTTGCTAATTCCTGACCAATATGATAGAGTTGTTTTAATTTATATTTATAATCAGCTAATTGAGCGGTCCTTTGTGCTCTATAAAAAGCCAACTTTAATTGAGGTAAAATTTGTTCAATTTTTACAATATCCCAGTGATTAAAGGCTTTACTATCTTTCCAATTATCTAAAGTAATATAACCTTTCAATTGTCCCTCAATCCAGATAGGAATATATAGAATGGCTGCAGGAACTCCATAAGATTTGAATTTTTTTTTGATCTCTTCACGATAACAACTATTTGATTGACTCACCAGATTATCAATAAATGGACCTTTTCTATTACGAAATTTCGCTTCCACTTCTTCTATAGTCAAACAGACATCTTTAAAATATTCATATATCACTGAACAAGCAGATTGAAACTCATATACACCACGTTTGGAATTATAAATAAACATACTACTGCTTTCTGCTCCAGGAATCACTCGAAATGCCTCTTTCATAATACTTTGTAAAACCTCTTTAAAGTCTCGTTCCTCATGGATCAATTCTAAAAGACGATTTAATACTTCTAAATCTTTTAGAGACTTCCGCCGAATGCGAACTTTTCCTCTAATAAGTTCTGTTGAATAGATCCAAAAATAATAGAAGACCCCATAAATGATGGTACTACTTACTATTATAAAACTAACAACAAAAATAGGCTTTTGTAATGGAACAAATAGTGTTAAATAAGTAAACCATGTACTGAATAATATAAATGGTAAGAGTTTCCGATATTTTTTCATAAAAGGGTCATCCTCTCTATCAAACACAAATTTAATTATCAATCTATATTCGACATTTGTATGAATTTCCCTTCATTTTTATCAACTATTCTGCAATGGAATAATCTCTTCTCCCAACAGATTGCAAATTTCCATTTCTTTTTCTAATCTAGCTCTTATTAAAACAAGATTACCTGAATGAAGATATCTCTTATATTTTGTAACTCCAGGATCAGAAATGGTTACCTCTATCGTCCCTGTCATATCTTCTAATGTGAAAAAGCTGATCATATTCCCACGTTTTGTCCAGCGAAAACGAATCGCTGTTATCTCTCCAGCTACCCAAATCATCCCCTCCTCTACATCAGGTACTTGAGTAATTGTAATTAGATTCTTCTGATCTAGCTTTAAAACCGCTAACGGATGCCCACTTATTGGATGCCCCATCGTTTCCATCTCCCATCGTAATACATCTTCCAAATCCAACTCAGGCATTTGAGAATTAAAAACCGATACTTTCGTTTTTTGTGGTAAGCAACGTAATTGACCAGAAACTACTCGATTCTCTTTTACTTCTTTAAATATTTTCGTTACACTCCAGAGAAGACGAACACGCTGGCCCAAAGTATCAAATGCCCCAGCTTTTATTAAACTTTCCAATATTGCAAGATGAATAACACCTAAATCAACTCGTTTGCAAAAATCACTAAGAGAATGAAAACTTCCTTTTTTTCGCTCACGAATCAGTTCTTCTGCTGCCTTGCGACCAAACCCCTTTATCATTAAAAATCCCATACGAATCTTCTTACCATCAGTAGTTGACAAAAGCTTACTATCATTAATATCAGGTGGCAATATATGGATATTTCGATATCTAGTCTGGTTCAAGTATTGACGAATTCTAAAATCATAATCAATGTTAACATTCATTAAAGATGTTAAATATTCCACTGGATAATGTGCTTTAAGATAAGCTGTAATATAGGCAATATGAGCATACGCCGCAGCATGTGCTCTACAGAACCCGTATCCAGCGAACTTATACAATTTATCAAAAATATAATTTGCTTCAGCTCTTGATAAACCTCGATCTATAACTCCTTTTACAAATTTATTTTTTTGTTCTGCTAACAATAATGAATTTTTTTTCGAAATAGCTTTTCTTAAAATATCCGCTTCTCCTAAAGTAAAACCTGCTAAATTTCGAGCAATTAACATCACCTGTTCCTGGAAAAGTACCACCCCATAAGTATCTTTCAAAAGATCTTCCAAACTTGGATGAGGATATTCAATCTCTTCTTCCCCATGGAGACGAGCAACAAAACTCTGCATCATACCACCTTCAATTGGGCCAGGGCGATATAATGATGTAGCAAACATAATATCTTTTAGAGTAGATGGTTTCAACTGTTGTAAAAGTTTACGACAACCACCACTTTCTAATTGAAAACAACCAATTGTATCTCCTTTTTGGATCAAATGAAAGATTTTGGGATCATTTAGAGGAATTTGTTCCATAGTTAAATTTATTCCATGAATATCTTTGATAAATTTTAAAGTAAGTCTAACCGCTGACAGAAAACGAATTCCTAGTAAATCAATCTTCAACAATCCCAAATCTTCAATAGCTCGCATATCAAACTGGGTAATCACTTCTCCATCCTGAGAATACTGTAAAGCTGTATAGTTTGTCAAAGAATCAGGGGAAATAACCACTCCTGCAGAATGCTGAGTAAAATGCCGTGGTAATCCATCTAACTTCCGAGCAGTATTGATCAAGCTCCGAAATGCAGCATTGCGATAGTAAGTCTGCTTAAATTCCCTACTATTTGTCGGAGATTCAATCTCATGGATATTCTGATGGGCAATAAATCTAGTCAGAGGGGTTAATCTCTCTTCAGGCCATCCTTGGACTCTAGCAACATCTCTTACCACCGCTCGGATTGCTAGAGTACTAAAAGCCGCCAGATGTGCCATATTTTCATTACCATATTTTTTGGCAATATATTGGAGAATCCTTTTCCTACCAATATGATCAATATCTAAGTCAATATCAGGCATTGATACCCGCTCTGGATTCAAAAATCTTTCAAAATATAGATCATACTCAATCGGATCAACATGGGTAATCCCTAAAAGATAACAGATCATACTGCTTACAGCACTACCTCTTCCAGCGGTTAAAATTCCTTGTTCACGAGCATAATCTACAATATCCCACATGATCAGAAAATACCCTGCATACCCCATTTGATTAATAACATCCAACTCATATTCAACCCGTTTTTTAACCTTTGATGAAATACTTCTATACCGTTTCTGTAACCCTTTATATGTAAGCTCGCGAAGATAGGACTCTTGTGTATAACTATCAGGTACTTTATATTTGGGGAAATAAAGTTGTTCTAAGTCAAAATAAAGATTGCAACGTTCAGCAATATGTAATGTATTGGTTAAAGCTTCTGGGAAATCTTTAAAGAGAATTTCCATCTCCTCTGAACTTTTTAAATAATAATCCTCTCTTAATTTACGTGAATGATTCCTTTCAGAGGAAAGCATCTGAATCCCATTTAAGACCTGATGTGCTTTAGCATCTTCTCTGGTCAAATAATGTACATTTCCTGTCGCCACAATAGGAATATTCAATTCATCCGCCAACTTAATCTTTCTTTGAATTAACTCCTCTTCACCTGGTAGACCAAGGCGTTGAAGTTCTATATAATAATTATTCTGGCCCAGTAAATTGCGATACTCTAAAACGATTTTTCTAGCCTTTTTATAATCCTTCATAATCCACTCATCCAGTTCACTTCTTTTACAACCACTTAAAACAATCAAACCCTGCTTATAGGTTTCCAGCATCGAGAATTTTACTAGACTTTGATTAGTTAAATTAGATTTTGTGATTAGTTTTAAAATATTAGTATAACCTTGATTATCTTTAGCCAAAACTGTGAGATGATAGTGATCTTTTGATTCTTCTGGTAAAATGGCTTCTAAATTAAGTTCTGCACCAATAATGGGTTTAACTTGATATTTTCTGGCAAGTTTGTAAAATGTCACCGCTCCACTCACATTATGATGGTCAGTAATTGCAATAGCTTTCATTCCATGTTTATCCACTTCATCAAATAAATTTTCTACTCGACATAATCCATCAAGCATACTGTATTCTGTGTGTAGATGCAAATGGCAAAATTTCTTTTCCATTGTTGATACCCCTTCCTTTCTATCATTTGAACATATGCTCTATTTTTTTTCTAATCAAAACATTTATCCAAATCTTCTCTCCGTCGGTAGTTGCCAATAATCCACTATCTTCTTTGTCATTCGACAAGATTTGGATATTATGATACCTAATCTCTTTAAAATACTGTGAAAGTCGATACTTGAGCTTTACTAAAACTATATCCAGCAATTTTATGCAATTTATCAAAAATATAATTTACCAATTGACAAGAAATCTGCATAATTTGTTCTTAAAAAAGGATGATAATATTCAACTCACACTCTATCGTTCTAATGCCTTATTTGATGGAAAACCGCTATACATTGGCTATTGTTCAATGCTTCAGGCAAATCACTAAAGAGAATTGACATCTCTTCTGGGCTTTTTAGATAATGCTCCTCTCTCAATTTCTTTGGGTAATTCTTCGACGAAATTTTCTGAATTTTCCTTAAAGCCTGATAAACTTCAACGTCTTCACGTCTTAGGTAATGCACATTACCAGTGGCTACAATAGGTATATTTAAATCTCGAGCTAGTTGATAAAAACCGACATAATCCATCTCGCATACTGTACTCTGTGTGTACATGTAAATGGCAAAATTCTCTTCTCATTTTAAACATCAACTCCTTGTTTGGTTTAGAACAAGTGTTCTGTTTAATAGTTTAACACATTAATGTCAATAGAACAAGAGTTCTGTGAAATTATTTTTTGGTTATTATTGTTGCCTAACTTTTGGACATAAAAAAAATGATAGACTTCTCTCTTTTAGGATATTACAACCTAAAGATGAAAGTCTATCCATTAGACACATTTATTTTGTTATTTCTAAAATAAATGTGTGAATCGCTAATTCTAGTTAGTTATTTTAATGATTACCCCACAAAAAGTAGTCGCACAAGAGCTTGCATACCATATAAAATACTGAATTGGCGGGATCAGTACTTTATATGGTATGCAAGTGCAACTAAAATACTTTTTGTGGTCGAATCATTTTAATAATTTTGGTTTCAAAAATTTATTATAAAAGAACGGAATGAAAGTTTTTATTAAAATATCCATATAAGAACAATTTGGTTGCATCAAATCTCCGGTCTTCTTCAATGGATCTACAGGGCATCCTCCTCCACATAATACAGCAGCAGAACAGTCTCTGCATTTTTCTATGTTTTCAATTGTCCTATTGATCCATGTATTATAAGTTGAATTAAACTCTATCTCAGGTAAATAGCGCCCAATAGCATATTGCTCTTCTCCAATCAAAATTCCACAAGGATAAATCATATCATAAGGGTCAAAAATCAATTTACCAACACTTGCTTCACAATTAATAAACTTAGGTGCCCACATTTTACCAGTCTCAAATACCTTAGCTATTTGACTGAATCTATTTAAAATTTGATCCATAACACTTTTAGAGAACCCTAAATCTTCATATTTATAACAAATTTCTCTAAAAATATCTGACATACAGTTACTCTCTTTTGAATCTATACCCTCTGCGATAGGTGCTAAATAAAAGAAAATATTCTTCTCGTGTGTCAGCCCTCTACTATTTAAATCTTCAATTAATAAATCGATATTAGATAAACTTTCAATGCTAACATTTGAACGTATCCGAATAGGTAATCTATACTCAGAAGCGGCTTCAATACCCTTCATAATCTTTGTATATGACCCCTCGCCCCTCTTAGTATAGCGATATTTATCATGAACTTCAAGAGGTCCGTCAACTGTTACCTGAATGCCTTTAATTTGATAATCTTTTAATATTTCAGAGTAATGATCTAATGTATAACCATTTGTAGTGATATTAAATGAAACTCCCCTTTGATGACCTTCTTTCAAAATATAGTGAACAATTTCTTCATTTTCTAAAAGTAAGGGTTCACCTCCATAGAGACTGATCTCTTCAACCACTTTCCCCTCCTTTGCGCACATGTCATCAAGGTAATTATAAATTTTATCTACCTGTTCTTTAGTCATAACCTTATTCATCCAGCTCGATCCTTTTTTTAATAAAGTTTTCTCATAGCAATATTTGCAGCGGAAATTACAATCATATGTAATCACAAACATAGGAGTCAATTTTTTTTGGGCTTCTATCAGAGAATGGCGAAATTGAACCATCCATTCTTCTTTAATTCTCGCTTCTTCTTCAGGAGTAGCCAAATAACCTCTTTCCTTTAGAAAATTATATAAATCCTTCGTTTCCTCAGTAAGAATTGGGTGATCTAACGATTTCCAATCCTGAATCACTTGATAACCAGGTTGATTAATCAAATCAACAGCTCCATTTAAAGTATTGATCAAAAGAATATACTCATCATCCAAAGGAATCTCTAGTAAATTACTAATTATTGACACTATTTATAACCCCTTTCAAATATAGTGTTTTTATGAACATCAAAAAAAATACCGGGCTTAGCCCGGTATGTAATTAAGATAGAGAGTGGATATCAAATATTATACTCGATATAACCTGCGTTATCAGGTTGACAAGTATCAGTACAAGCCCGAACAATCATTTCAGAATTCCAGTTTTTTTCTTCTGTTAACGGTAACATTTTAATCATCTATTACACCTCCAAAATCTCTTTTAGACCTCTTATACCTCCAAAAAACCTGATAGAAAAATCCTCCCTTTTTCTGTCAGGAAACATCACACACATATGTACTTTAGTCAGACCCTCTATCTTAAATTTTATATAGATTTTATCATTCCCAATTTTCTCAAAAGCTCTTTAATTATAACATATACATTTCCATAAGGCAATAACTTTTTTGAAAGAAAATTATAATTATGTCTTAATATATATTTTTAATTCTATGTTAATAAAAATTTCTCAGCTTTCTCCCACATTCTGTTGTGAATGGCACAAACTAAAGATATACTTTGTAAAAAAGGAGGAACCTACTTTGATCAGTAAAAATCATTGCTTTAACCTTTGATGATGGTCCAGATCTTGAAATCACACCAAAAATTCTTCAACAAATCAACTCCTGAGCACCAATATTAGCAAAACATTAAAGATGTTTCGCCCACCATATGGAGCAATAGATTCAGAATTAGTAGAAACAGTCAAAGCAAAAGGATATTACATCATTTTATGGGATGTGGATTCTTTGGACTGGCGAAGTTTATATAAAGATCAAGTTATAGAAAATATTCTTCCTAACATTCACCCTGAAGCCATAATTCATCAGAAAGCACAAATTAAGTCGAAATAATAACAAGTTATTATTTCTTAAGTTTAACGACTTCAGAAGGAGATTTGAACTCCCCTGAAGTTTTGAAATTATTGTAAAACTCCTACCACTACCTATAGAGGAGGGGGACTTCTCCTTCTGAAATGTCGTTAAAGAATCTGTGCTTCTTTTAAAATGAGATATTGACTTGCCAAATTACGTTTTTTCTCGTGATCTTTACAGAGTTTAGATAATTCTCCATAAAAGGCTTTGTCATGTCCAGAATAATGGTGATGACTCAGCTCATGAGCGATTATATAATTGATGAGTATTTCTGGAGCGTTTTTAAAGAAATCATTGATATAAATTTTCACTTCGCCATTGTTATTTTTGCGATATGTTCCCATCACTGTTTTCTGACGACGGAATTGAATTAACAACGGAAAATCGAGGGCTGGATATTTTTGAGTATAAATTTCTTCTGCCATTTTTTTAAGATCTTCTGCATCCTGAATTGTAGAACGATGGTTTTTAAAAATACTATAAAACCTATACGCATCTTGCAAACGATTTTTAAGTTTTTCGCGAAGATTGACAATAATGCTTTCTCTTATTTCTTTTTTCAATCTTTTTGGCAAGTAATAAACAAATTTTCCATCTCGAATTCGCCCAGAACATCGACGTGCTCCATCTTTTAAGATCACTTCCTCTGGTAAATCAGATTGAAACTTAGCCATCAGCCTAACTCCTTTGAAAATTTTTCTTCAGTATAACTTTTTTTTATCAACTTTGCAAGCAAAAAATGTGCCCTCGCATATTGGCAGGGTACATTTTTAGTTAAATATTTACTCATAACTTAGAGCATCTACAGGATCAAGACCTGCAGCTTTATTAGCTGGATATATCCCGAAAAAGATTCCGATCAATGTTGAGAAACCAATGGAAATCAAAATGGCTGATGACGAAATTACAAACGGCCATCCTCCTACTTTAGATATTGCCATTGAACCCAAAAGTCCAAATGCTATACCAAACAAACCTCCAACAATACTCACAATACTGGCTTCAATTAAAAATTGTAATAAAATCACTCTCCGTTTAGCTCCTAAAGCTTTACGGATTCCAATCTCTCTGGTACGTTCTGTAACAGAAACCAGAGTAATGTTCATTATTCCTATTCCACCTACTAAAAGCGATATACTAGCGATACCTGCCAAAAGAATTTTGAATGTATTTGTCATGTCTGTTGCCATAGATAACATCGCTGCCTGGCTTGAAACTTTGAATTTATCTAAATCTTTAAATTTTTGATATAGAAGATATTCAACCTGAGCTACAGCATCATCTGCTTCTTCTCTAGAACGTGCCTGTGCAGTAAATCCATTAACAAAATCGGTGCGTTGAAAACGATTCATCCATGTAGTGATAGGAAGAAAAATTGTATTGTCATAGTTTGTGAACATCACTTGACCTTTCTCAGCGAGAACACCAACTACCGTAAGGCTAAATTTATTATTTCCACTCCCAACCTTCACTTTTTGCCCAATCGGATTTGTACTTCCAAATAAATCTTCTGCCACAGTTGAACCGATTACAGCAATCATCTTGCTATCTTCTAAATCCATGTCTGTGAAAAACCGCCCCATTTCAAGCTCTAAATCTGATATCTCAAAAACAGTTGTCGAAGATGCTCTGGTGGAAACCTGCAAATTTGTATTACCATAAATAGCCAATACTCGACTGCTAATATATGGATCAACCTTCTCTATCGAAGGGCAGAGAGAAAGAATTTGCTCAGCTGTTTCATAGGTAAAAACATCTCCTACGTCTTGACTTATCGTGCCACCACCACCCCTTGACGTTCCTGGAGTAATAGTTATCAGATTAGTTCCTAAATTGTTTAAACGATCTAACATCTGTTCTTCAGCTCCACTACTGATCGCTATTACAGCGATTACTGCAGCAACTCCTATAATAATTCCTAACATGGAAAGAAAAGTACGGAGGCGATTATTTGTCAAGCTCTTTAACGATACTAAGATTATATCTAAAAAAATCATTACCTCTCACCCCCTCAATTTGCTGTTTTTCTTGGGTTGAAGTTTATTTCATCACTGTTGACTAAGCCATCTTTTAGACGAATTATTCGATTAGCATATTCACTTATCTCAGGATCATGAGTAACTAAAACAATAGTATTACCCTGTCGATGTAGTTCCAGCATCAAATTCATTATCTGATCTCCAGTTTTACTATCTAAATTTCCAGTTGGTTCATCAGCAAGAATGATCGAGGGATTATTCACTAAAGCGCGAGCGATTGCTACTCTTTGCTTTTGACCACCTGAAATTTCGTTGGATTTGTGATGTATTCTATCTCCCAATCCAACCTTCTCTAATGCTTCTTTCGCTAATCGACGTCGTTCTCTAATACTAATTCCTGCATAAATCAAAGGAAGCTCCACGTTTTGAAGAATATTGATCCTTGGCAATAGATGAAATTGTTGAAATACAAAACCAATCTCTTTATTTCTATGTTCTGAAAGGTGATTATCAGTTAAGACAGCTACATCAGTACCATTTAGTTGATATGTTCCATCTGTCGGACGATCCAAACACCCAATGATATTCATCAATGTAGATTTACCTGAACCAGAAGGCCCCATGATTGCGATAAACTCGCCTTTTTCGACAGTAAAACTTACACCACCCAGTGCCTCTACCTTAACCTGGCCCATCTGATATATTTTACGGACATCTTGAAGTTGAATCATCTTTGACCACCCATTTTCGCACCCTGTTTAAACATACCTTGCATACTATTTAAATTTGGATCACGAATAGCTGAAATAGCAGTAAAATTATTAGCAACAATCTGATCACCTTCGTCCAATCCATCCACAACAGAAATCATAATATCATTAGAGATGCCAGTTGTTACCTTAACTGGTTTAACAGTATCTCCTTCTTTTTTCATTATAATTGATTTGCCATTCTTTTCAGTAACAGCTGTAACAGGAACAACCAACTCGTTCTTCACCTGTCCAACAATAATTTCAGCTGATGCACTCAAACCAGATTTTACTCTTGGATCAGTGGTTGGAACTTTAACTTCAACTGGAATCATAACAACTCCACCCTGATTTTCTGCAACCAGTCCAATTTTTGTAATTTCTCCTCGTAACAACATATCTGGATAAGCTTCCAAAACTATGGTAACCTTCTGATTTTTCTCTATTTGAGAAAGATCCACTTCATCAATATTTAATTCGATTATATAGCTCGAATTATCAATTAAATGAATAATTTTCCTAGACATATTTACCTGATCATTTACTTCAACATCTACAGAAGTTATCAGCCCAGAAAAAGGAGCATATAAAAATGTATTATTATAATTTTTCTCAGCAATTTGATACTCAAGTAATTTTTCTTTCTTGACGGTTGAAGTAGAACTTATCATTGCTTGATCATAGTTATTCTTTGCTCTAGCTAAAGAAAGTTCTTCTGAAAGATTATCTAATGTAGCTAAAAGTTGACCTTCTTTTACTATATCACCTTCTTCAAACTTTATTTCTTCTACCCTACCAGAAGTTAAAAAATATAAATCTTTCTCTTCCACAGGTTTGATTCTACCATTAGAAGAGATTGTTGCATTGAATGAAGCTTTTTGAACAGTGTATAGGTTTTGTGGATTTAAGATATTCGTATTTGATGTTTTTGCAGTATTTCCATTCCTTTGTGAGAGAAAATACCATCCTCCAGCAACTAGTACTGCAAGGACTAAAATTATTATAAATGCCTTTTTCATTCTATCACCTCATTAGATTAATATTCTAAATTAGAGCGCAAATATACAAATTGATTTAAATCCCAACAAACAACTTGATAATCTAATTTAGCCTGAAGATATTCTAATTCCTGGTTTTTAACTAATCGCTGATTTGAATCTAATTCACTTAGAGAGACCATTCCTTGTTGGAATTGCTCTAGCTTTAGCTTATAATCTAAATTTACTTTCTCTAGTCTTAACTTAGCAGTTTGATTATTTAAATAAGAAATTTTTAAATTTATCAGTTTATCTTCTAATTGACTTAGAATTGTTATCTCAGTATCTTTGATTTTAGATTCTAGATCAGTGATTTGAAGTTGCTGTTTTTCCATGTCAAGTTTGTTTTTACCACCATCTCCAAGGGGGTAGCTTGCATTTATAGATAATGCCCAATTATACTCTTCTTTGGAGTTTTGAACTGGTCTATAATCAAACTGAGAATCTAATGATAATCCTTTATTATACTTTAGACGATCAAGTTCTTCTTTAGCTTTTTCTAAATTAAGCATAGCTTCTCTCAATATAAGACTATTAGAAAGGACTGTTGTTCTCAACTCTTCAACTGAAGCTAATTCATTCATATTAAAAACTTCACTCTTCTCCAATTGTTCCAACGAATCTTCTAAAGCAATTTCGATATTTGTGTCCAACACATTTTCATCAATACCGACATAGCTTAAAAGATCTATCAAACTGTTTTGGTATTGCTGCTTACTTCGTTCATAGCTAACCAGATTAGTGTTATAATTAATCTCTTTTTGCAATAACTCAGTTTGGGTAGTGTCAGCCTTTGAAAACAGAGTTTGATACAAATTGAAATCATCACTGGCATCTTTTAAAGAAGACTCAGATAAATTCAATTTTTCTTGTAAAATCAAAGTTGAATAGAATTTTTTTACCACTTGAATCTCAACTTCTGATTTCTTGACATCTAACTCTTGTTGTGCAAATAAAAGATCACGTGTTTTATTTACAATTTGAATATTAGTGAAATCAGTTTTCAATCCTGGCAAAATAGGGTACTTTAGAGTAAAAGAATAATTATAATCCCTATTATCATTTAATAAATTATTCAATGTGACATTTGTATTAGCTTGCAGACCAAATTTAAATTTCATCGAAGCACTTAAAGTTGCATTTGAATCATATTCAATCTGATCTGTAACAACTGAATGAGTAACCTCCGGTGATATTTTTAATGGTTCAGAAATTATTGAAAACTTGGGCTGATAAATAGTCGTTAGTATATTTAAATCAATTTTTAGATTATCAATATTTTTTTGGATACTGCTAATTGGCGTAGATTCGATAACTGCTATCTCTAAAAGTTTTTCTAAAGTAAAGTTTGTAGCAAAAATTGGAGCAGAGATAACTAAAAGAAAACAGAGAATAATTAGAGTAGGTTTTAGCACGCATGAATAAAAACGTTTCATCGTAAATCACCACCGATCCTCTCATCCTCACCAATCTGATGATATAATTGAATGGTTTTCAAGATATAATCAGCCTGAGCTGAGAAAAGAGTCTTCTCTGCATTAAGGAGAGAAACAGTACTTTGAAGAACCTGTGTCTCTGTATAGAATCCTTGGTTATATCCTATTTCAGTCAATTTTGCATTTTCTTTAGCGATATCTAACTCGACGCTTTTCACTTCGATTGTTTTTAGGGCTTGGTCGCTGGCCCAAAGTTGATCCTTTATAGTTTCACTAAGATCATCTTTCGCTTGAAGGTAGCGATACCAGGCAATTTCTTTATTGTTAACATATTTATTTAAATCTAATTCTGGCTTTCCTTCAACTTTAGCCTTTTCTACTTCAAGATTAGCCAATTGATGCCTAATCTCCTTATCTTTCAAATTAAAACTTATGGACTGAGCCTTTTCAAGAGCAGTTTGAAAGTTAATCTCCAATGCCTTAATAGTTATATCAAGTTCAGAAAACTCAACTTCGCCTTCCAACCCTGTCTTTGTCATAAGAGTATCTATTAACTTATCATAATCTTCTTGACTTCTATGTAAAGTCAACTTCTGTGACTCTACTGCAGAACGCGCGTCCATCAATTCAGAAGTTTTTGCACTTCCCTTTTTGTAAAGTTCAGTAATTCGGGTTAAATCTAGCTCTTTAATTTGGAGTTGATTTTTGTTCAACTCAACAGTCAAGCGTTTCTGGGTCAATTCTATAAAGTTGTTAATAACTCCATAGACAATATTATATTGCGCCTGATGATAAACATCTTCATTTTTTGCCAGTTCAAGTTGAAGATTTAACTGTTGAGATCTGGTATCAGCATTGGATGAAAGCTGATTTTTTTCCCAATCAATCTTACTATTTGCCAAAGTTAAATTAGCGATTTTCAGATCGATATTGTTTTCAAAAACCATTTTTAAAGCTTCCTCTAAATTCACTACCTTTAGATCACTCGCAAAACTTGTTATACTGATAGCCACTAACACCACCAATATGAAAAACATTTTTGTAAACTGTTTCACAAAAGAATCCCTCCTCTTAAGATTTCACTCTCACTTTTGATCTTTCTTATTATATCATGAAATTATTACAAAATTGTTACGATAGTTGTTCAACTCTTAAAAAAAATTACCAATTTGCCCCACAAATGAATATGATATGTTATGATATTAAAGGAGGTTATATCAATTATGCAGAAAAAATTTTCATTGAAAGATGTTAGAAAAGCAACTGATGTAAGAGAAAATACTGTACAATCAATAACAAATGCGAAAATCATCTGCCCACCACCTACAGAAGTTGATATATTAAAAGTATTGAAAGTTTACGAAGAGTGCCGTCTTGTTGATACAAACGAAGTTATTGATCGCCCCGATGCTCCAGTAGGTGCTGTTGATGTAGAATGTTTAGGCGCAGAATTAATCGCACCTCCAGTTTGTGAAATTAACCCAAACAATAATACTATCACAGTTACTTTTAGTTTTGTTACAGCTTATCAATTTTTGGACGCAGGAGGCAATCCTATCGGTAATGTTCAGATTATCGAAACATTAGATGAAACTAGAACAGTTTTCCTTTCCAGAGCTGGAGAACAAGGTTTGGACTGTCAGGTAGATATTTTCTTAGATTGTTTCCAATGCTTTGTTTCAGAAACAGATTCTGGCGGTGTAATAACTCAAGTTACCTGTTGTGTTGGAAAACAAATTCTGTTTAAACTTATCGCCGAAGTACAGTTACGTGTTCAAACTTTAGGATTTGCACCAGAACCACCTGATTGTGAGGAAGTTGCAGGAAAATGCCCTGAATTCGAACCTGTCTGGCCACCATATCCTCCACAATTACTGTCCAAAACACAATCTGCCAGATCAGGTAAATGTAAGGGTTGCAACAAAAAATAAACAAAAAGGCTATCATGAATTTCATGATAGCCTTTTTGTTTATCTTGTTCCAATAAAAAGCTCAGTAACATAAAGAGTTCCATTAGATTCGCGGTACATTCCAATCCCAACTTCAGTATAAAGCTTATTTAATATTGCAGCTCGATGAACAGAACTATTCATAAAAAGAGTATTCGCTCTCTCGGCAGATGAAGTTTTAGCGATGTTTTCTCCTACAATCCAAAAATCTACTCCACCACTAGTAACCAAATCTTTTGGACTTCCGTAAGTCGGAGAAGTATGGCTAAAATAGTTAAGATCAGCCATATCTTTGGACTTTTTACGTGCTAATTCAGTTAGCTTAGAATTCAGTTTCAAAGGTTGTAATCCTCGACTTATTCTTTCTTTATTTAAGAGATTGAATAAAATTTGTTCTTCATCAGCAACCCCTACTGGAATCTGCTCATCTAAATCTGGTATAGTTTCGACAGGTTTTAGCTGAGTTGATGTAGAACTACTTGTTGACTTATTTCTCCAATAATCATCAGACTCATACCACTTAGTTGAGTCATTTAAAGGACTAGATTGAGTTGGTTGATTCACTTGTTCGATATATTCAGTGTTTTTAGTCGATTGTTGAGTTTCTGATTCAATACCAACAGCAGTTGTGATACCCTTTTGATAATTAATATACCAGAGTGGAGTTGCTTCTGCAGAGTTTCCAAATCCTCCGATAAAAGTGGATGCTGTGAAAACTCCAATAAGTAATTTCTTCTTTAATTGCTTCATATGTTCCTCCTTTATTCAATTTTTCTTGACTATTTAACGACATTTCAGAAGGGGATCTCCTCTCCTCTAGAAGTGAGGGTAACAATACTAGAGTTACTTCAAAACTTCAGTGAAAGTATAAATATCCTTCTGAAGTCGTTAAACTTAAGAAATAATAACGTAGTTATTATTTCTACTTTAATACTCTTCTTGATGTAATTATATCTGTAATTTCTGAAAAATCAAGCTGTATCTTTTTCCAAAAGATTAGATATCCATTTTAATGCTCTAATAGCTACATCTTGAAAATATTTATTATTAAAGGTATAATAAAGAAAAAGGTGGTGAATACTGATGCTATTCCTATTTTTAAACACTGAAGACGAATTTGAATTTGGTGGAGGTTCTTTCGGTGGTGGAGGTGCTGGAGGAAGTTGGTAATATAACTTATCAAAAAAGAATCCTCAATCAAGAGGATTCTTTTTTATATATTATCCATAGATAATTTGCAAAATCTAATTATATTTTTTCTTATACTTTAATAGATTTTTTTCTACTGAGAATTAAAAAACTACTGAAAATAATCAATATACCCCCCAATAATGAAGAAAAGCCGGGAATCTCTCCTAACAAAAAAAACGCAAAAAGAATAGCACTTAATGGATCTAAATAGCCTAAAACTCCAACATGCTGGACTTTTATCATTTTTATACCTTCATAATATATTGTCAAAGCAAAGGCGGTATGAATAATCCCGATTATTAACAACATAATTAAGCTTTTACTTGATACGATCAATTGGCCTAAAACCTGAGGAAAAAATAATATTGATGCAACACCTGTTTGTATCATAACAAGTAATCGTGCAGATAACTGAATTTTTTTGCCCAAAATTGTTAGAATTGCGTAAAAAAATGCTGCCAAAAGACCTGCTCCGATTCCCAATAAATCTTCTGCTCCCAACTTATTTCCAGGGCCAGCCATCATCACCACAACCCCTAAAAACCCAAAAACAAGCGCAACAATACTACTTCTCTCAATCTTCTCTTTTAAGAGAACTGGCGAAAGAATTGTCACAATAATAGGAGCAACATAATAACTTAAAACCGCATTTGCTACCGTAGTTCTCTGAATTGCAGTAAAAAAGAAATACCAGTTTAGGCCTAGTGCCAGACCGCTTAAAACAACCAACTTCCAATTCGTTCTTAGATCAGAAAGACCTTTGCACCCTTTTACAATCCAAAGAATCACAAGAATTATAAAAGTAATTATCACTCTATAAAAAACAATAACGGAAGATGACTCTCCCGTCCAACGTGCAAATATTCCTACACTTCCCCAGATTAGCATTGCTATGATAATTAGTAAGTATCCCTTTAATTCTTTCAAAATCATCTAGTCACCTTCATACAACCTAATCTTATCTAACGCTTTATTTGCTTCATCTATATCAAAAACTTCTGGATCAAAATCTCCCTCTGACCATTCTTTAAAATATTCATAATCATCATGTTCAGGATCACTTACAACATCCAAAAAATATGCATATCCAAAAACTCCACCAACATCTTCTGGAGGGGTACTTCTCTTACCCTTAATACAAACTGGAAGAACTTGTCCTTTTTCAGTTTGTAAAATATTCTCTACCGTAATCTGATGCTCCCAGTTATCTCCAAAATCATAAGTATATAAAAACTTCTCTTTCAATTCAAAATTACAATCTTTTAATTTTACCTTTCTTGAATCTTCAAACTCTCTATCATACATAGTATGTTCTTCATATGGTTTACCTATGATAAGCCCTCTAAACTTAAACCCATAAAGATGATAATCCCACCATCCCATTGTTGCCTGAATATAATCATGTAATTGATGAAATGTTATATCATCTTTAACAAGAATTCTCCTCCAAACCGGTGGCCTGATTCCCTTTAACTGAATCTTTAATTGTAAAACTCTACCAGTCATGCATCTCACTCCTTATATTTTTTTAGTTTCACTATTCTTCACTTTCAACTCCCTAATCTCTTTAATTACCGCAAAAATTACATGCTTTCTAATCTTCTTATTCCTCACTTATCAACAATAATCCTTCAATTTAATGGAGATTTAACATGATAAAGTTTGAGACTTTCTTAGTATTACTCGACTTAGTAAAGAAGGAAAAAAATTTTTTAACACAAAAAACTCTCACAAATTATGTGAGAGAAATATTTTATAGAAATCTTTATCATTTTTCAAAAACAATTTTTATTCATCGAAGTTCTGAAAGTGACATTTATCAACGTCGTTCTATATATTTGCAATTTATACTTTTCTTTATGTTGCATTTTAATAAATTTTCTGATATTATGTATCATGTAATGAAACACAAGGAGGTAAAAAAATGCTAAACGTAGAAAAATTAAAAGAATTAATAGTTCAGCGAGGATGGAGTGAAATCCAACTAGCGCAAAAACTCAACTTAGACTACAGTTATATTTATCGCATCCTACGAAAGCAACGAGATCCAGGAAAAAAGTTTTATGAGAATTTATTCAGGTTTTGCATGCAAGAAAAGTTAAACATTTACGATTATCTATTACTGAAATAACCCTACTAAAAAACCTAGTGATGCAGCTTTTTGTAAACGTCTTTGAACCATCTTATCAGTGAGACGATCAATTGCTTTAAATAATTCTAAAATCTGTACCCAATAATTTTCATCTCCATGTAAAATGACATCTTGTAGCAATAGCTCTTCACTTTTTTGATCTGTAGATATTAGTAACTTCTCATCTTGAACATCTACATTACTAACATTTGTAAACTCTTTAACTGTACCGTCCTTGCAAAAAAGATAATAGTTCATCATTGCACCAACCTTTCTAATATTAATAAAATGAGTGACCAGATTAGGGAAAGGGAAAGGAAGTCCTGGCAATTCTGATCACTCATGGGGAGTAATGTATGGAGTAAATACATTAACTCTTAACTTCATTATACACCTTAGTATCATTCAAGTCAACGTTTATTATTTATGTATCTTTTAATGAAACATATAATATTATTATCACGCAGTTAAGTACTAACTTTCTACTAATAATCATTTTATTCTACACTTTATTTTTTTGTTTCTTCAAATGAAATTTTTTAGCTAGTTTCATTGACTATTTTGGTAAATAAGTTTATAATTTTAATATACTCAGGGCTCATTTCGAAAGTATGTGCCTAATTTGGAGGGAATTATATGTCTGTCGAACTTGATATTTTCAGAACTAAATTGGCTGAGTTTCGAAAAAAGCATGACCTTTCCTATCAACAAATAGGTGAATCCATCGGTTTCACCAGAGGACATATCTGTAAAATAGAAAACGGGGATTCTCTTCCATCAATTAAAATTTTGATCAGCCTTGCTAAATACATGAATGTTCCTTTTTACTACTTATTCATGCCTACAGAGAAGATGAACAATCAGTTCTTTATAGAAAAGGTTGAGAATAAATTAACAGCGCTAAAATGGCGCTTAGAGGAACTACAAAAGCATACAGGGATAAATTATTTTCGCTTGAATGATTTTATGAAGGAAAATATTAACTTAACGAGAGAAGAAACCGAGAAAATCGCGGAAGTATTAAAGATTGAAGAAGAAAATTCTCTGAATCTGAAATTTGGCTTGTTTGAAGCACTTTTGGATGAATTTCAGTTTGAAGAATCACAGATTGGTAATCTGATGGAATATGTGCAATCAAATATGAAGTAAAAAAGCTTCTGAACGATCAGAAGCTTTTTTATCTTTGTCCTATTTTATTCTTCATTAGGTGAAGCCCAAGTACTATATAAAATTGGATTTTGAACATTAATTGAGTCAGTAGATTCCTCGTTTGGATCAGGCGTATTCATTACTGATACATGATCATGATTTGTGCTAGTGTTATTTGCAAGTACAGCAATACTACCTCCAACCAATATGCTCATCATCAATAGAACTAAAAATAATTTTTTCATTAAGATTCCTCTTCTTGTATTTTCTCAAAAAATGGTGTATGTTTGAAATTACTTTTCATTCCTTCTTTTAGTGAATTAATACAATCTAACTTAAATTATTTTGATATATCTAAAAGTACTGTAAATCAATTAAATGCAAATGATAACGCTTCAGCGCTAATAAAATTATCTAAAGCTACATAAAAAGCATTTGCGCCTTTAACCAATCTTCATTCTTTAATTCCACCATTCTTTTAGTATACAAGGCTTTTCCAACTTCTAATTTATTTTTATACTTATTTCCAATCACTTCTGCATCATATAAATATTGCTCCACTTTATCTATTTTATCACAGGCTAAATATAATTCTGCCAAGTTATTATATGCTTTTGGTTTATCCTCATCACGACAGAATTTAAGTGCCTTTTCTTGATGCTGTATAGCTCTCTCAAAGTTATTTCTTCGATAATGATACTCACCATAATTAAAGCAAATTTGCCTTTTTTTAGTATTATTCAAGTTATCAAAATGCTCATTTGCCTTATCTAAATATTCTTTTGCTTCCTCTAAACAATTTACATCTTCCTGTGTCCTATGCATAATCAAATTTGCCCAAGCAATATTAATATACAACTCAACCAGAAGTATAGTATCATCGGTTTGTTCAACCAATTCTTTAAATAAACTAATTGCATCACCTAATCTACCATGATAGCCAAAGATCAGACCTTTATATTTCTGTAATTTGATCATTTCTGAGCCATCATTATACTCCAGTGCTTCATTGATGGCGTCAAATGCCATCTCAAAATTTCTAAATAGATATAACCCTTTAGCTCTCCAGAAAAGAATCTTCGCAAAAAACTCTTTGTCATCTCTTGCCAATAATTTTGCACTCGTAATGTTCTCTACAAAGCCAACCAAATTCCTTTTCTCTAACATCTCTTTAGCTTCTTCAAAAAAATTCTCTACAGATAAAAAAGTTTCGCTACCTTTCATTGACACCCTCTCCCCCTAAACTATCAAAATCAAATTATATTTATTAAACAATTTGGTTCAAAATACCTATTTAAATTATATCAGTCACCAGTCAATAAAGCAAGTAAATTTTCCATAATAATTATTTTAAAACAATATTATTATTTGTCTTTCGACAATAAAGAATAAACTCCCCTATGTGGGGAGTTTAAGTTTACATTTTAGTGTTTCAATTTTATAATTTAATATTTTTTATTTCTTCATTATTTCTTAACCCTAAAGCCAATAATAGAATTGCACTTCCCCCAACAAATATAAGTAAATGTGCTGGCCCAATTCCTAATATTAAACCTGAAATTAAATAAGCTATAGGTATTAAGCCCTGAGTAAAAGTATTGAAAGTGCCAAAAAAGCGTCCTCGAAATTCATCTGGTATAATATGTTGAAATACAGTGAAAATTGGTACATTTATTAAAATACTAATAACTCCTACTCCAAGAATAGAAAAACCAATAATCCAGAACGAAGTCATTGTTGATAGAATAGAACTTAAATTCAATACAAGGGTAATTCCTATAGAAAACATGATAAAACTTAATGCAATCAATCCATTAACAATGAATTTATGTATTTTTTTTATCTCGGGAATAACATTTAAAATAACTCCTCCTAAAATAGCTCCAATTGGGAAAAATACTTCTATTAATCCAAAATTTGCTTCACCTAGATGTAAAATTTCTTTGACAATATATGGTAGTGCAACACTTAAAGAACCCACAAAGAAAAAATTAAGTAATATTGCGATACTTGATACAATAAGGATTACCTTATTGCTAAAAATAAATTTGAACCCTTCCTTTAAATCATTTTTGAACGTTGACTTAGCCTTAAGATTTATTTTTCTATCTTTAATAGCTGGAATTTGAATAAACATTTCAGAAAATGCAGAAAGCAAAAAAGAAAATCCATTTATTATAAAAACACCCTTAACCCCAACAAATCCTATCATTAATCCACCTATAGCAAGACCTAATACCTTTATAGAATTATTACTAAGGTTCATAATAGAATTGGCTTTGATCAAATTATTTTTTTCAACTATATTTGGAATTGTTGCAGAAACTGCTGGACTAAAAAATGAGTCACATAAAGCCATCAAAAATGTTACTGCTAATAAAAGTGGATAAAAATTTTCATTATTCAAATAAGTACTTAAAAATAATATCATAATTCCTCTAAAAATATCCATAAAAATAATTATTTTTTTTCGATCTACTCTATCTACTACAACACCACAAATTGGCCCAAAAACAATTTCTGGGATAGAACCCATCATCATAGCAGATCCTAGAAATAACGGAGACTTTAGTTTGTCTAATATAAACCAACATAAAGCAATATAATAAATATTATTTCCAAACCAAGATACTACTCCTCCCAGATACAATAAAATGAAGTTTCGATTGAGAAATAAGTTAGCTTCCTTTTGATTAGTTTTTACGATTACATCTTCCATAAGTACCCTCCCACTATATCCTAAATTGCATTTTTAGCTTTTTTCCACAAGTCCTGTAAAATCCATTCAACCATTTCCTTCATATATGAACATACTTGAGGATCTTTATTCCAAATTGAACCAGTATCAAGATAACTATTATAAATACAACCGCCACCACATAACGAGATGAATGGGCATTTATGACACATTGTCATATTAAGAGGATAGCGATTTCCCCATTCAACAAAATTACCCTGTATAGTTGGATCACAATTTGAATCTAAAACATTACCAGAAAAATAAGTTTTAGATCCAACTAAACTATGACATGGTCCTAAAGAACCATCAGGAGCAACAACCAATTGACTACCTGATGCTCCACAATCTTTTAAACGTAGTACTCCATTAGCAAAATTCCTTAACCGTCGATAAGTAGTAGCTTCAACAGCGTTTAAATCTTTTAAAACTTCATAAGCTTGCATTAAATATTTTGAAAATTCTGTAGATGATACCCAATAACTATTGCTATCTCCAGGAATTTGACAAGGGATTTGAAATTCAACAAATTTTACATTAAACTCCTTTGCAAAAAACTTTGCAATCTCAGGAAGATTTTCTACGTTATGTTTACCAATTGTGGTTGTTATATTAACCGATAAACCAGCATCTTGATACTTCTTTAAGGTGCTAATTACTCGTTCAAAACTACCATTATTATTAGAATCTACCCGTGCTAGATCATGATGCTTCTTTTCACCATCAATAGAAATCGCAACATCAACAACATATTCTTTAAAAAGTTCTGTAAGTTCTGGATCATAAATTATGCCATTAGTTATTACAACAATATCAACTGGATTAGCAACTTTTGAAAGTTCCATTTCCCTTATTTTTGGTATAAGAGCAAACATAAGTTCCTTATTTATTAGTGGTTCTCCCCCATAAAAAGTTACTCGAGAGCTTTTCTGCTTATTTTGTTTTAAAAGCCTTTCAAATAACTTAATAGCAGCTAACCCAACATCTAAACTCATATTTTGTTCATGATTTTGATTAGATTCTTCATTCCCTAGCACTACACAATATTTACATGCAAGATTACACTGCATTGTTGTGACTAAATACATAGAATCAAAATTAATAGACAATGGTTTTAAATTTTCTAGAAACCACTTTTCTTCGAATCCTTCATCAACTAATATTTTATTATCATATAGATAGTCAATTAAAGCAAGTTCAACCCAAGTTCCCCTTTTTCCAATAAGAATAAGTCATTGCTCTTTATAAAAGCAATACCATGTTGAAATGGACTATATATTCCCTTCCAGTCATCTCCAAGATCTGTAATATAAATCTGTTCTGAAAGTTTCATTATTATACCTCCATACTAAGCGTAAGTAAATGGGGGGAGAGACCCCCCTAGGAGTGAACTCGTCCAGCTAAAGCTGAACATCGGGGCTTCAGTAGGGGATTCTACCCCCACTGAAGATTAAAAACAATTCCCACCACTTATAGAAGTGGGGGTCTTAACTCAAAAGATAAAATTAATCTGGCATAACTTTACACATTAAATATTTAAGACTAGTAGTACTTGCCATTCTACAAGCATACTCTTTTTTTAATTTCATAGCTTCTTTAGAAACCTTTAAAGCCTCCATATCATTTCACCTCCTTCTTTTAAAATTATATATTTGACCATATTAATTATTTTGATTGATTTTGATTTTTTATTCCATTTAATTTTATAATTAATAACATTATAACACATGTCATTTTTTGATGCAATATAATTTGATAAATTTTCAAAAAAAATATTTTTTTGAACTTATTGAAGGAAAGTGGTTGAACAATATAAATGTTTCACCTGACATAGAATTTAATTGGATGTATTTGGTTGTTACTACAAAATGCAACTTTGTGTGTAAGTATTGTGCAGTACTTGGTAATGCCAACCACACTGAAAAGAAAATAAATAAAATGAGTTTAGAAGTGGGAAATGCAGCTGTTGATTATTTTGAAAGACACTTACACCAAACCCAACCTCCCGTTGCACGCATAACTTTCCATGGAGGTGAACCCTTACTAAATCAAGAATTGCTATTTGAATTAATTCCTAAAATCAAAAAAATTAAATATCCAAAAATGGCCTTTCCATTCGAAATTGGAATTATTACAAACGGTTATTTCTATAACCCTAAACTAACGGAATTATTCAAAAAATATTCAATCGACATCGCTATTTCCATAGATGAAAAAAACTGGCATGATAGATAAATTCGGATTATATTCTTAGGTTTATCATATTACTAATCATATATTCGACTCAACCAACTCATTTAAATGAGAAAACTTTCTTGAATCATCATTCTATTTTATAGACAAAATTGAAAAGTAAAAAAAATCTCCCAATTATGTGGGAAATTTTTTAATTCCTCTTCAGACACTCCAGTCAGTTCCACAATTTCTGAAACTGGTGTTTTTTTTGCTAACATTTTTTTAGCTACTTCAAACGCTTTTTCACGAATTCCCTCAATTTTTTCCTCTTTTCACCCACCTTGAGCAGCATATCTTTTTGTCCCTTCTTTCCAAAGCCACATAGATAGAAGAATCATTACCACCACCCATATAGTTTGAAAAAAATAAGTTCTTCTAGTGATGCCCCGTTATATTTCCCCTGAAAAATAGAGATCGGAACATAATAGATATATTGAAAGGGTAATATGGAAGAAAAATTTCGAAGGATATTTGGGAAGAATGCTATTGGAATGATTTGACCTGACAAAATCCTGATCACATTCCACAAAGTATCCCGCAATGTCAATATATTTTCTACCCAAAAAGTTAAGGAGCCTACACAAAAAAATAAAGTAAACATGATAATCAAGCCAAAAAATAAAAACTGAATACACAAAAGAATGCGAACTATATCCATATCTATTTTTACCAGCAAAAAATTATCATTTTTTATATTTAATTATACCAACCATCACTCTGTAATTCAAGTATTTTTTTACATAAAAAAATCCCCCTTTGGGAGATTATACATTCATAATTTTCTTTACTCATTGTCCTTTAGTTTTTTTTATATACTCTAAAATCAATTCATCAAGAGCCTGACTCAATGCAATTGTCTCCGGTTCTTGAAAACACTTATCTTTATTTATCACAACATCTTGTAATTGATCTCTCATCAATTCAATTTTTTCTTTTGTATTATACAATTGATCACAATTTAATTTCATGCAAAAATCCCCATTTCCTTTTTTATATACCTTTATTCTATTTTACTTTTCGATTTCCTCCTTTTAAACCCATTTTTTAAAGAAAATCTGTTGATTAGTTTTTCACTCCTTATACTTTCATTAATTTTACTAAGAGGTGTATTGTCTATTGATAATAATCTGTTCTCTAACTAATCTATTCATCACAATGAAAGGTATCGAATTGTAAATGTCGAATTTCTTATAATAAAGTTATATTTAAATGAGGAGGTTAATTAATGAGAATATCTTTCCTCAATTTACCTAAAGATCATATTGGGTTTCCAAAAAAACAAGGTTTAAAACTAAAAATAGGAGAAATTTTAACCGCCAAGGTTTTGAAAGCAGGCTCAAAGCGAATGCTTTTAGAAATTAAAGGACAAAAGGTTCTTGCTAAAGCCAAAGGAAATATAGCAATCGGTGATAAAATTAAAGTTAGGGTTGCTGGAGAAATGCAAAATAAGGTGATTTTAAAATTAATGAATGCAAGATCACCACAATCTGGCCTACTTGATTCTTTACTATCAAAAACCGATATCAAAGCTAATACAGAAACTCGAGAAGCTTTGGCGTTTCTTCTAAAGAATAATCTACCCGTATCTCCAGAGACCATAAAAGTTTTGATTACTGATCAAAAAAGTCCTTTAGGCCAGCTCCTACAAAAAACTCTCGCCCCACTATTAACAGCTAACACAGATACTAACACTTCAACAATACAAACTGTTAATGGGCAACTTGAAGAGATGGGGCTTTTGATCAATCCAAAGAAGAATACCTCAGAGCTTGTAACAGCTTTAAAAACTTTAGTTCAAAATTTAGGACTCGCTCCTGAAGAAGATTCAGCCCATACTATCAAAAAACAAGCCCTAACCCTAACTCACTTACTTTCTTCTACTCTAACTGAAGAGAAAAGTGAAGGAGTTCAGCAACTACTGGATAAATTGACTGGTATGAAATTACGTCAACAAGAAGATGGCCTTTTGCTTCATCTTGAAATCCCTATCTTATTAGACCAACCAACAACAGCACTTATTAAAATTCGGGATGAAGAAAGTAATATACCTATAGTTGAATCAGAAGACCGTCATTTAAGTATATTATTCCAACTAAATACTGACCATTTGGGTAATCTAAAAATTTTAGTTCTCCTAAAAGGCAAAGAAATAAATTGTCAATTTTCTTCAGATAGAGAGAAAACTCGAATGCTATTACGTAAATCTTTACCTGAACTGAAAGATCACTTAGAATCTGGATCTTATCAAGTGAACCAGATGGGAGTAAGCCAGCTAATTATTGAAGAGAAAAAATCCGAACCCCTACCGGGCCAGGTAGATTTTCGAGTTTAGGAAGGTGACTTATTATGACCAAGAAAGACTCTCAAAAAAAAGCCGCCGCTTTGCAATATAACCCTGAGACAGACAATGCTCCACGCTTAATTGCTTATGGAGATGGTTCAATTGCAGAAGAGATCATTAAACTTGCTAAAGAAAACGATATTCCCTTACATCAAGATCAAAACCTTGTCCAACTTTTCTCTAATATAAAAATCGGAAGCGAAATTCCAACTGAAGCATATCAAGCAGTTGCAGAAATTTTAGCCTTCATCTATCGACTATCAAAAAAGCTATAACTTTCCAACGACATTTTCCGACTTTTCGTTTATAATAGATATATAGAGATTATATGAAAGGAGAGTGTGGAGTATTGAGGAATCTCCATGTCAATGTCGTAATTGGTCTTGTAGTATTTGCAGTAATGTTCACAGCTTTTGGTGGTTTGGTTGAGGCAGCTACATCTACTTATTCAGTTCAGCCAGGTGATTCTTGGTGGACAATTTCAAAAAGGTTTCATACTTCCATAAGTGAGCTAAAACGCCTAAACAATTATTGGTCAAACACCCTCTATGTCGGACAAAAGTTAAAAGTTCCGACAACTACAGTTTCTCAAAGTTGGACCTATATTGTAAAATCAGGTGACTCTTTATGGAAAATTGCTCAAGCAACAGGGGCAAGTGTTACTGCCATCAAAAATGCCAACAATCTTTACACAAATGAACTTATGATTGGTCAAAAATTACTTATTCCCACAGGAAGTCCTTCCACTCCCAAACCAGAAGGAATCACTTTTTCAGCAAAAGATATCGAGCTTTTAGCACGTTTAATTCATGCTGAATCATGGGGTGAAAGTTACTTAGGTCAGGTTGCAGTTGGTGCAGTAATCGTAAATAGAGTCGAAGATTCTCGTTTTCCCAACTCAATTGAAGGTGTTGCTTATCAACAATATGCCTTCGAAAGTGTTTCAAACGGTTATATCTGGAAGATCACTCCAAATGATTCAACCTATCGAGCAGCAAAAGCAGCTATAAATGGAGAAGATCCTACCAATGGTGCTTTGTATTTCTTTAATCCTAATAAAATGACCAATCCAAAAAGTTGGATTTGGACAAGAGAAGTAACTATTTCTATCGGTGATCACAATTTTGCAATTTAACAACAATTAAGGTTGGCAGAAATATGTCGTATATAAGTATCCCGCGACATATTTGGCCAACCTTTTTTCTTTGGTAAAGTCAATTTAGCAAAAAAAGCTATCCTCCCATTGGGAAAATAGCTTATCACTCCATATTAGGAAACAGCTTTTGGTCTAGTAATCTCGATTAAAGCCCCGCGAATCACTTGAGTAATCGGCTCTAATCCTTTCTGTTTGGATAATCGAAGATTTGCATTCAATTTGTTTAAAATATACTGTCTTTCATCTAGATTATCCGTTTTATTGTAGATAGCAACTAATTGGCACGTTATAGCAATTATCTCATCAATTACTTTCTTCTCTCCTGAAAGCATATCTTCTTCCCTCCTTATCTTTCTAAAACTATACTTCTTCATGAACAAAATTTCTCCTGCAACACTAAAACCGTTTTTTTAAATTATTTTTTTATTTTATCGTTACATTACTGCAGTTTAAAATTAAGATTTCTTTTCTTCTTCAACAAACTCATTTAATCGTTCTTTAACTAAAAAATTAATTGTATTTCTAGGATAAGTTCCATCACGTCGTAAGTGCCCTGTAGGCAAACCTGTCAAAATCTCAATTCCCTCATCAATCGTAGATATAGGATAAATATGAAATTGTTTATTCCTTATTGCTTCCACAACTTCTTGATCTAGCATCAAATTGTGAATATTTTGCTTTGGAAGAACTACTCCCTGGTCTCCAGTCATTCCAAAGGTTTTACATGTTTTAAAAAATCCTTCAACTTTTTGAGTCACACCACCAACTGGCTGTACCTCGCCAAACTGATTAACGGAACCAGTTATAGCGATATTCTGATTAATCGGGACTTGAGCAATGCTTGAAATAAGAGCAATCAACTCTGCACAAGAAGCACTATCTCCATCAATCCCCCCATATACCTGTTCAAAAGTCAAACTGGCAGAAAGATTTAAAGCTTTCTCCTGAGCATATCGGCTACCCAAAAAGTTAGTCAGAATCATTAAGCCCTTATCATGAATAGCTCCACTCATTTTTGTTTCACGTTCAATATGAATAACACCACGTTTTCCTCGATAAGAAACAGCAGTGACTTTTGAAGGATGACCAAACATAAAATCACCAAAATCTAAAACCACTAAAGCATTTATCTGTCCAATTCTCTGACCAGTACAGTCAATCATTAATTTACCTTCTTGAATACTACTTTGAATTAAATCTTCATATTTTCGATTTCTATATTCTTTTTCTCTAATAGCTTTTTTAAGATGTCTTGAAGAAACTATCTTATCTCCCGCTAATTTGGCCCAGGTTTCAGCTTCATTGATTACTTCTATTAGTTGGTTAAAATGAGTACTAAGTTTTTTTTGTGATCCTGCCATTCGAGAACTATAATCAATGATTTCTGCTACACCTGAAGCATGAAATGTTAAAGATTCAACCATTTCACCATAAGCCCGAATAAATTGAGCAATATTAAGAATATTTTCTTCATTTCGATCCATACTATCTTCAAAATCAGCTTTAATCTTAAATAATTTTGGATAATCCTCATCTAATCTTAATAATAACTGATGATAGTATGGTATTCCCACTAAAATTACTTTTACCTTAATCGGAATTGATTGAGGGTGTAATGATACAACAGCTACTAAACCATAACTTTCACCTATATTTTCAATTTGAATCTTTCCTGTTTTCAAAATCCGTTTTAAAGCATACCACGATTCCCCGTTCACTAACAAATCCTTTGCAGATAAGATTAAATAACCTCCATTAGCATGATGCAGGGCACCTGGTTTAATTTGCATAAAAGATGTGACTAGTGATCCCATTCGACTTGTATATTCCACTTTTCCTAACAAACGATAATAAGTCGGATTGGTCTCATATATCACTGGAGCTCCTTTTAAATCAGTATTATCAACAAAAACATTCACACCAAAGCGCACAAAATAAGATTCCTCCTCTTTTTCCACTAAAACAGCTAATTCGCTATCATCTTCCTTCTGCCGAAAATCTTCTAGTGAATCTAATACATCTTCTTTATACATCTTAAGATAATCCAAAACTTGGTGGTTATTTTTATAAGTTTCTAACACTGGATTAATAAGAAAATCGATAATCAAACTACCAGTCTCCTGATCAATATTATCTAATGTTTCTATAAATTTTCGTTCCAACTCACGTCCTCTTCGAAAAACTTCTATAGCTTTCTCTTGAATTTCTTGCGAATAATATTCAATCCTATCTTTTTCATCTGGACTCAATTCTTCATACTCTTCCTGACTAAAAGGTTTTCCATCTTTTGTGGCAACAGTTATAAGCCCGCTTCTTTTTTCCTGTAATATAAAATTTCTCATTTTTGCAAATTGGTCTAATTCATTCAACAATTCAGCTTTGCTATCCTGATATTTATTAAAAAGAATATTTTTTTTTCGAGAATATTCTTCACTTTCAAAAACTCGAGGTATCTCCATTAATAAATTATCCAAAAGATCATACATAGTATTTGCAAATACTTTTCCTTCTTTAACAGGAAATGATAATGCTAGAGGTTCCTCTGGATTATTAAAATTGTATACATAACACCAGTCATCTGGTACTTTTTCATTTTTTGCAATTTGTTTTGTAATGCTCTGAGCATAAGTCGCTTTTCCAGTTCCAATCGGGCCAGCTATAAATATATTATAACCCTCTCTTTGAACCCGTAGGCCAAATTCCATCGAACGGACTGCTCGTTCCTGACCAATAATACCTGTAAAAGGGTTTAGTTCATCAGTTTTTTCAAATGGCAAGATATCTATTGGACATATTGCACGCACTTCTTCTGCCTTTAATTCGTAAAACTTTCCCACATAGTCCCCCCCTCTCGATATAACTCTATACTAATAATAGTATTTTATGCAAACCAAATTGATACTGATTTTTTTATGAAAATCGTTAAATTAACTACGTTATTACATCTTATGTTTGAAGAGTTCAAAAGGAGATTACTATGGCAAAATTCTTGTTAATATAAAAAAGACCCCACTAGTGGGGCCTAACATTTATTTTTCCTACTTCACTTCAACAAAACAATCATTAAAAGCAGTACCATAACCCAAATCCGTCAATCGATCTTTTATCAAGAGATCTGGGCTACCACCTTCATTCTCCCACCAACCTTCTTCCATGATCACAACACCAGGTCGAACTTTCTCAGAAATCTTTAATTTAGCTCGAACTTCACCATGAGCGTTGAAAATAACCACTCTATCCTCATCTTTTAAACCTCTAATCTCAGCATCGTCTAAGTTCATCCTCAATGTTGGACCTTGATTCACCGTATTTAATCTTTGATTATATCTAAATTGGCTGTGAATCCTTTCTTTAGGATGAATGGTTATAAGATGTAATGGATATCTTAAGTTTGTTTTAACCCCTTTTGGTGGATTATAATGAGGTACAGAAGTTAATCCCCATCGTTCTTCAGCCTCAATAGAAGTTAATTCTATTTTTCCAGATATAGTTGGAAATTTATAATCTTCAAAGGCAATAAAGCTGACCCAACGGGCTAAAATAGGTTTTTCACGCAACTGATCCAAACTCAAACCATATTTATTTAAATGTTTATCTAACAACTTTTCTGTATCTTCAGGAATCCATGAAGTATCATATCCCATACGCTCAATTAATTTACGATAAATCCAGGTTTCAGGTCGAGTATCTTCATATGACTCTATAACCTTATCACGAATTTGAATATAGCTATGCCAATAACTCAATACCACATCTGTCTGTTCAAACATCGTTTTAGTAGGTAACACTAGATCAGCATATTTTGCGGTATCAGTTATGAATTGATCCACTACCACAATAAAATCCAATTTAGCCATTGCCACTTTCAGCTTATTTACATTGGGATTGAAAGTTAAGGGGTTAATCCAAGCCATCTGTAAAGCAGGGTCTTTTACTTCAGTTAGCTCAGAAACTAAAAGACCGATGGGAATGGGTTTACGAATTCTTTTTGGAGGATCAGGTAATAGTAAGTTCAAATCAAAACTACTTTGAAGATTTGCATAATTCCACCCGCCGCCACTGATTCCAATATTTCCTGTAATTGCGGGAATCAAAGAAATCGCACGGATTGTCTCACCACCATTTGAAATTCTTTGTAGACCAATCCCTGCAATAATTCTAGCTGGTTTAAGAGTTTTAAATAACTCCACTAAAGTCAGGATTTTTACCCCAGATCACAATTAATTTTGAATTCGCTATATCTCTAGGGTCAGAATGAATATTAGTTCCATAAACCAACCTTGTACCTTCTATACCAGCAGCCCAACAAAAGCTTCCATATACTTCAGTATAACCACCATATTGATGCCAAAAAGCCATAGCCAGCTTATTTAAAAAACCTTCAGAACCACTTCCTGCATAATAAAGAAGAACTTCAGGGCCAAATTCTTCTTTAATATCAGTTAACTTTTCCACAATCAAATCCAAAACCTAATCCTAACTTATTCTTTCCCATTTACCATCTCCCCTCATACCTTTTCTAAAAATCGGATATGTTCAACATAAGCCAATCCTTTCAAACAAGGCCTCGAAGCCACAGGATGTAATGGATCACCTTTAATTTTAATCACTCGCCCATTTTCAACTGTCGCTAACAAACCACATCTACTATAACAATCACGAGGACAGGAAGTTCTATGTATTGTTCTCACTTTTACACCTTCTTTCAATGAACAAGAAAACTTGTTCGATTATATCACTATCATTTGAAAATTACTATAAAAAAGTGATAAGATTTACTAATTTTTGCAAAAAAAGAGGTGTGTGCAAATGACTAGAGTTTATGATTTATTGAGAGAACCTGTTGATGACATTCATCCAACTTGGTACATGGTCTTTGGTAGATTTATTGATCCTAGAACAGAATAAGAATCGTATATTAATCAAAAAGAATAACTCACCCGGTTATCCTGGTGAGTTATTCTTATATATCCTTAAAATAAATAGGTTTACAAAGGAGGACAACTCTATGTCAAAGGTTACTTAAGCTGATTGGAAAGATTGGTCAGATAGAATTGATCAATGGCGAAAAAAGCAAACGTTAAGAATTATTCAATGGGAAGTAACACGTGCCTGTAATTATAATTGTGTTCATTGTGGCTCCCCAAAAGAAACATATAATAAAGATGTTGAATTAACTAGTTCTGAAATGCTGGCAGTACTTGAACAGATTGCCAGAGATTTTGATTATTATAAAAATATCGTTATTGGAATGACTGGTGGTGAACCACTTCTTCGTTCTGATATTATCGAAGTACTAAGAGGAGCACAAGAACTCGGTTTTAAAAATTTTGGTATACAGACAAATGGCGCAATTCTAGCTAAAAACCCAGATCTCATTCCAGAATTAGTTGATGCTGGAGTGCGAGCGATTGGTACAGATATTGATGGAATTGAATCCACCCACGATAAGTTTCGGGGGGGTATCTGGATCTTTTAGAGATGTTTGTGGTTTAGTTAAAAGATTAAATGATAATCCAAAGATTAACGTTACCATAAATACTGTATTCTCTCAACATAACATCAATGAGATGGAACAAGTCAAACAGGTAATTGAAGAATTACAACCATATCAATGGAGAGTTGCTTCCATGATCCCAATCGGAAGAGCTTACGAACATAAAGAATTATTATTAACTCCAGATCAATATAAGAAAATGCTTAATTTCATAAAAAATGAACATTTAAATAATAAAAAAGTTCAGATGGTTTTAGGGTGTGGCGATTGGTTGGGATTTGATTACGAAGGTCAGGTTAGAGACTATATCTGGAAATGTTTATCAGGTATCGCTGTAATGGGAATTTTGTGTGATGGTAGCATCGGAGGATGTTGTAATATAGAACGTAGCATTAATGTTCAGGGAAATGTAAGAACGGACCGAATCAAAGATGTATGGGACAATAAATTTGAAATATTCCGAAACTTAGACTTCCGCAAAAAAGGTGACTGTATTGATTGTGATCAATGGATCTTTTGTAAAGGTGGATCAATGCATAACCTTCTCCCTGATGGTAATTTAACCCATTGTTTATATAAAATCATATCCGAAGGTAAGGATTATTTTTGTGATCTACCTAAAAAAGTATTTGATCTTGATGCTGGAAACTAAGATGAAAGACCTTGAAAGTAGTATTTATACTCCTATCAAGGTCTTTTTGTTTTATCTTCTTTGTAATATCTAAACCATTCAAGATTATTTATTTCTCACATGAAACCGCAGCTTCCAAAGACCCACCTTGTTTCAATTCCTTTATCATAGCTGGTATTATCTGATTTAAATCTCCCACCAAACCATAATTAGCTACACTAAAAATTGTAGCATTTGGATCTTTATTAATTGCAATAATTAGATCAGATGATTTCATACCTACAAGATGCTGAACTGCACCTGAGATTCCACAAGCAATATAAATCCTTGGACAAACAGTTTTACCAGTCTGACCTACCTGATGAGCATAAGGTACCCAACCATTGTCAACTGATGCTCTTGAAGCACCTACAGCACCGTCTAAAACTTGTGCTAACTCTTCAATTAATTTAAAGTTTTCTTTTGAACCAACGCCCCGTCCACCAGAAACGATGATCTCTGCTTCTTCAATTTTAACCATCTCAGTTAATTCTTCTACAACCTTCAAGACACGAGTTCTTAAAGTCAGTTTACTCACATCAAAAGCATGTATTGTTATCTCTCCATTTCCTACAGAGCTCCGTTCTGCAGGTTGCATCACCTTAGGACGAACAGTAGACATCTGTGGACGATTATTTTCACAGACGATAGTTGCCATGATATTACCACCAAAAGCAGGTCTTGTCTGTAAAAGGTTACGTTTTTCACTATCTATATCTAAGCTAGTACAATCAGCAGTTAGACCAGTTTCAACTCTAGCGGCTACCCGTGGGCCTACAGAACGACCAATAGCAGTAGCACCTAATAGAATAATAGAAGGTTTATAGCTCTCAATCAATTCAGTCATAACAGCTGAATAAGATTCATCATTATAAACAGCCAGATTAGTTTCATCTACCAGATAAACCCTATCAACGCCATAATGAGTCAGATCTTCAGCTTGCTCGTTAAGTTGATTACCAATTAAAGCCACACACAAATTTTCACCTAATTTATCTGCCAGTTTACGACCTTCTCCTAAAAGTTCATACACAACAGAATTTAAATTGCCATCGCGTTGTTCGCCAAAAACCCATACATCTTTATATTCGCTTAAGTTAACCCCAGATTTCTTTACCCGATCAATCTCAATAGCTTGCACAGGGCAAACACTTTCACATGAACCACAAAGAGTACATTGATCTAAAATTACAGCTTTATTATCTTGCATCTCAATAGCCCCAAAGGGACAATTTTTTACACAGATTCCACACCCAACACATGCATCGGTAATTTGAATACTCATTATTTCACCTCCTATTAGATGACTTGCTGCTCACGCAGTGCTTTGAATAGATTTGCCACCTGTTTTTCAGCTTTACCTGTAAAGATTTGACCATTTGTATTGATTTCTGGAGTAGCAATAGTGACAACCTGGGTTGGTGAACCCTTCAAGCCGATTTTATTTTCATCTACATCCAGATCATTAACAGTCCATACTGGAACTTCCATATGACGTGACCTTAGAATTCCGCGAACAGATGGCATACGAGGTTCATTAATCTCCTTTACCACAGTCAACAATGCAGGCAGATCCATCTCAACCTCTTCATAACCACCTTCAATCATACTATGAACTTTAATAGTATTATCAGTAACTTCTGTTACAGCTTTAACATAAGTGGTATGAGGAATATCTAAATGTTCAGCAATACCAGGGCCAACTTGTGCAGTATCTCCATCAATCGCCTGTTTACCACAAAGGATTAAATCAACATCACCGATCTTTTCTATAGCTTTAGTTAAGGCATAAGAAGTAGCTAAAGAATCAGCTCCTGCAAAAGCCCTATCACTAATAAGAATTACATCATCAACACCTAAAGAAATCGCTTCTTTTAATGATTCACTCACTTGCGGAGGACCCATACTTATAACAATTACATTACCTCCATGAGCCTCTTTCAAAGCTAAACCTTCTTCAATAGCATAAAAATCAAAAGGATTAATAACACTTTTTACCCCTTCACGAATCAAGGTATTAGTCTCTTTATTAATCTTCACATCAGTAGTATCAGGAACCTGTTTTATACATACAACTATCTTCATCTTTGATCCCTCCTATCATTTCTTCCATAGTGTTGAGGCAACAACATTACGTTGAATCTGATTTGTGCCTTCATAGATCTGGGTAATTTTTGCATCACGCATCATTTTTTCAACAGGATATTCTTTCATATAACCATAACCACCAAAGATTTGAACTGCGTCAGTGGTAACTTTCATTGCAACATCACCTGAAAAATATTTACACATAGCTGATTCACGACTAATATCAGTAGCACCAGAATCAATCATTCTAGCTGTAGCATAAACTAAAGATCTAGCAGCTTCTGTCTGAGTTGCCATATCAGCTAACATATGTTGAATCACTTGGAAATTGGCAATCGGTTGACCGAACTGTTCACGTTCTCTAGAATACTTTAAGCATGCATTTAATGCTCCTTGAGCAATACCAACAGCCTGAGCACCTACACCAGGACGGGTACGATCTAAAGTCTTCAAGGCGACAATATAACCCATACCTTTTCTACCAAGCATTTGACTCTTATGAACTCGAACATCTTCGAAGATCAATTCACGGGTTGTTGATGCCCGAATACCCATCTTGTCCTCTTTTTTACCAAAACTAAATCCTGGAGTTCCTTTTTCAACAATAAAAGCAGTTGCACCACGTACACCCCTATTTTTATCTGTCATGGCAACCACAGTATTAATATCTGCTTCTCCACCATTAGTAATCCATTGCTTAACACCATTTAAAATATAATAATCGCCATCTTTAACTGCAGTAGTTTTCTGATTACTAGCATCACTTCCAGCTTCTGCTTCAGTTAATGCAAAAGCAGCAATGGTTCCATTAGCAACCTGACTCATATATTTTAGTTTTTGTTCTTCATTACCGAAAAGTAATATTGGCATTGAACCTAATCCGGTAGCTGCATAACCTAAAGCAATACCGGAACAAACTTTACTGAGTTCTTCAACAACCAAAGCCATCTCAAATATTCCACCGCCCAGTCCACCATACTCTTCTGGAATAAAAACGCGGAAAAGATCTGATTTAGCTAAGATTTTCATAATTTCCCATGGGAATTCACCTGATTCATCATATTCTTTAACGATAGGAGTCATCTTTTCTTCAGCAATTCGCCGAGATAAATCACGTATGATTTGCTGCTTTTCTGTCAAAAAATAATCCATACTCATTTTTCACTCCTTTACATTATTCACAGTTTTAAGCCGATATGTTTATTATAACTGATAACTGAGGGATATTCAACTAAAAATCTATTACCTGGTACTAATTTCCTGCTATTTTAAGAGGACTATATTCAAGAGATAGCATTTTCATTCATAAAATACTCAACATTGTTACATTTTGATTCTTAGAAAAAGTGTTTGCATTAGTTTTTTAAGTTAAAATAAATAAATAAAAGTTCATAGTTGATCAACTATGAACTTTTATTTATGATTAGATTAACAACAATTAAAATTAATTTTTATAGAATCACCTTTATTGATTGAAATTTTTTCATCACCATGATAAAAATTAAAGTTTTCGCCAGTTTCAAGAGTATAACTAACTCCAGTGTCATTAACATAAACCTTCAACTTATGCTTCCTGAACTGAATTTTGAATTGATAATCACTCCAACCTTGTGGCAAATAAGGATTGAATTTCAATACCCCATTATACACCCGCATACCAGCAAAACCATGAGTTACACAGAGCCAGGAACCAGCCATACAAGCTGAATGAATTCCTTCATGAGCATTATTATTGTAGTCATCCAAATCGAGTCTAGCTGTCTGCATAAAATATCTATAAGCATCATCACGATACCCAATCTCTGATGCAACAATACTAAATATGCAAGATGAAAGTGAAGAATCATGAGTCGTTCGCGGCTCATAATAATCATAATTAGCCTTTTTAACTTTAAGGTCAAATAAATCTCCTAATAGGAACATCAGTAATACCACATCTGCTTGTTTGCAAACCTGATATCGCCAAATATTCAGTGGATGCCAATTACGTAACAATGGAATCTGTTCTTCTGACAAAAAATCAATATCAATATCCTCTTTGTATAAGAAAGAATCATCCTGAGGATGAACTCCTAACTCCTCATTAAAAGGTAAATACATCTCTCTTGCACAACGATTCCAATATTCAATCTCTTCTTCTTTAAGTTGAATTTTTGTTGTTAATTTCTGATATTCTTCAGGATATTCATCTCTCATAATTTTGGAGATATTAACTCCAAGTTCAAGATTCATTTTTGCCATATAGTTAGTATAACAATTATTGTTTACCCCAGCTTTATATTCATCTGGCCCACAAACCTCGTTAATGCAGAATTTATTATTTTTGAGTGGTATAAATCCACCTAAGTCTGCCCACAAGCGAGAAGTTTCAAAAATAATCTCTGCACCATGATTAATCAGAAAATCAAAATCATCAGTAGCTTCCAAATATTTATATACACCGTATACAATTGCTGCATTTATATGATATTGAGCAGTTGAACCTTCAAATAACGCAGAAGCTTCATGACCATTAATCGTTCGCCATGCATATAGAGCACCATTATATCCCAATAATTTTGCGCGTTTCCTAGCAGCATCCAAAATTCTATACCGATAAAGCAAAAGATTTTTTACATATTTTGGCTTACTATATAAGAAAAATGGGTTTATATAAACTTCTGTATCCCAAAAATAATGTCCCTCATAAAATTCACCAGTTATTCCTTTAGCTCCAATACTGGTTTTACCATTACGTCCACACGACTGAAGTAAATGGAATGCATTAAACCGAACTCCTTGTTGAAGAGCAACATCTCCACCAATCTTTACATCTACCTCATCCCAGTATTTTGCTAAAAACTCTGATTGTCTTTGAATTAAACTGGTAAATCCCATCGTTTTTGTTTCTTTAACTTCAGTGAGTACAATATCTTTAAGCTGATCTTTCGAACACTCCAAACTTGTATAAACACTAATATATTTATCTAAATGATAATCGTCCCCTTCTTTTCCATCCCAAGTGAATTTATAAGCAAGGTCATTAGTACTTTTTTCTTGAGAACACTCACATGAAAAATTCTCATCTGAACTAGTTATCTCGTGAGCTATAGCATAAGCTACGGAGATTTTCGATCCCTTCGTCTCCTGAAGCAAATAACCAAAATCTGTCTCTACATTTACCTCTTCGACTTCTAAAGCTTGCTCTCTAAGATAATGTTGATTTTCAACATTCCCATTTAACTCAGAGGAAAAGGTGAGTTGACCTGAAAAGTTAAGAGGAGTTACAGAAAAACGAATTACTGCCTTATGTTGGTCTGATAATGAAATACATCGCTGAACTTTGATAGCTACCTTTCTACCCTTTGGGCTTATCCATTTCAAAGAACGAGTTAGAACGCCTTCTTTTAAATTTAGTACTCGGTGGTAGCTTTCTAGCTGGCCCTGCATCATATCAAACCATTCATCTTCTACTTTAAAACAAATAATCTTCCAATCAGCCAAATTTAGCAGAGTTTGACCAACTTCAGGCATTCCAAAAACCCATTCACCATAAATAATCGGTTCCGATTCATAAACTCCATTAACATAAGTTCCTGAAGTAGTTGTTTTAGGATCGCCACTATATCCTTCTTCAAAGGTTCCACGCAAACCAAGATAACCATTACCCAAAGCAAAAATAGTTTCATTCCTATGATTATACTCTGGAGAAAATTCTTCTTCAATAATCCTCCATTCATCATAGGGATAGATAGATTTTTTATTAAGATGATATTTTCTCATTTAAGTTCCCCCTAAAACATTACCTTAGACTCATACTCCTCCAATTGAAAATCATTAAGATTTTGAATTACAACATCTGCTCCTTTTAATGAATCTTTATCCCCTACGCCAACAGCAAACATTCCAGCCTGGTTAATTGCTTGTATTCCTGCTTGAGCATCTTCAACTCCAATACAAAACTTAGGATCTAACCCAATTTCCATTGCTGCTGTCAGAAATATTTCTGGATCAGGTTTTCCTTTCTTAACTTTTGCAACGTCTACAATATAATCGAAATAATCTTCAATATCAAGATTTTTAATCACCGTAAAAGCATTTTTACTTGCTGAAGCCAAGGCAATCTTATATCCCTCTTGTTTTAAAAACTTTAACAACTCTTTTCCACCTGGAAGAAGCTCCTCTGCAGTCATATTCTGAATTAATGCAACATAATCTGTGTTTTTTTCATCTGTTAGTTTCACTTTTTCTTCCAATGTATAAGTTTTAGTAGAATTTTCAAGAATTACATCTAAAGAATCCCTTCTTGAGACTCCTTTTAATCTCTCATTTATCTTACGATCAAAATAAATTCCCAATTTTTCTGCAAGTCTTTTCCACGCCTGGTAATGATATTCGGCAGTATCTGTTAATACACCATCTAGATCAAAAATTACTCCTTTAAATACATGATTCATTGCTATTCATACTCCTTTCATTTTGACATTCTTCAGGCATATTAATATTTCCAAATTCCTCTAGGTTTTTATCCTTTAACCGCACCTGAGGTCAATCCAGACACGATTTTTTTCTGGAAAATTAAAACTAATATTACTAATGGAATAGTTACAATAACTGCAGCAGCCATAATCTCTCCAAACGGTTCCTGTCTCGAAATTGTCCCTGTAAAGAGAGCAATTGCAACAGGTACAGTCCTAGCAGTTGGCTCAATTGCTGTAAAAGTAAGTGAAAATAGATATTCATTCCAGGCTGAGATAAAAGCTAAAAGCCCTGTAGTAACCAAAGCTGGAGCAGTTAATGGTAGTAAAATCTTATAAAACGTTTGAAATGGTGTGGCACCATCCACTTGTGCAGACTGCATTAATTCTTTGGGTAGAGTTTTAAAGAATGAAGTTAAAACCCAGACTGTAAAAGGTAAAGTAAAAATCATATATGACAGAATCATGCCGGGAATGGCACTGATATTTAACTTATTAATAACAATATATAATCCTGATAAGACCGTAACTTGAGGAAACATAGTCATAGAAAGAATCAAATACAATGAAGTTTTCTTCCCGCGAAATTTCAATTTTCCCAATGCAAAAGCTGCAAATGACCCTACTAACAACGCTAAAAATGTAGTCAAACTAGCTACAATTGTACTATTAATGAAACCTCTAATAAATTTATCATTAGTAAAGATCGCTCGATAATTTTGCAAAGTCGGAGCTATGCTTAAACTCTGAGGATCGCGAGGTAAAAAAGTTGTTGGAGTCATTTGTAACTGAGATTCTGACTTGAAAGAAGAATTAATCGCCCAATAAAATGGGAATAACATATAGATAAAAATTATAACAATCACAGCCCAAAATGATACTTTCTTAACAACTTTCAATAAATTCTTATTCATCATTCGGTATCAACCCCCAATAGCTTCATGTAGAGAATTGAAAAGGTAAAAATCAAAATGAAAATTATAACACCAATTGCAGAAGCTAAACCCATTGCACGATTACCAATCAATTGATAATAATTGTAACTTGCCATTGAATATCGGGTTTGAGCTAAAAGAACCTGGAAAACATCAAAAACTCTTAAAGCATCAAGAGTTCTAAAGATCAGAGCTACAGCCAAAGCAGGTTTTAAAAGTGGTAAAGTAATAGCGGAAAATTGACGTATCGGATTAGCACCATCTACCCGAGCTGCTTCATAGATATCTTTGGAGATTAACTGTAACCCCGCTAGAATTAATAAAGCCATATAAGGAGTAGTTTTCCACACATCTACAGCTATCAAAGTTGGCATCGATAATTCCTTTAAACGTAAAAATGCAATCTGCCCATCACCAATTCCTAATTTCTGAAAAATAACATTAAAGAAACCAACACGACTTGGTGATAGCATAAATTCCCATATTCGAGCTGAAACAACAGTAATAACTGCCCAAGGTACTAACATAGTTGCTCGCATTGCTCCACGACCACGGAATTTACTATTAACAATCAGTGCAACCCCTAAGCCAAGTAATGTTTCTAAAAATACAGAACATATCGTAAAAATAATAGTGTCTTTCATAGCAAAGATAAAATTTCTATCAGTAGCTCCAATCACATAACGTTTCCCTAAAAAATTGAACTGTGTCAATTCTCTATAGCGGACAGGTTTACGCGGTAGCACTCTTATTGCACGCTCATAAACTTTTTCATTAGTATCTGGATCAATCTCATATGGTAATTCTTTGATAGTAAGTGACAACAATCTAGAATAATTCTTAAAACCTACAAAGTTAGTTTCTTCATTACTAGCAAAGGTTTTATCTGTAAAGCTAGTATAAAAAACCTGGGCCAGAGGATATATAGCAATGATGAAAAGAATTAAAAAGGTTGGTAACAACAATGTATATGCTAAACGTTGTTCTTTTCTAGCAAGTTTAGACATACTCGTTGATTTTACTTTCTTACTCATCAATAATTTCCCTCCTTGTATAATGTAGTTAAAAAATTGGTTGGGAAAAAATCCTCCCCAACCAATTTGAGAGATAATGATTTCTATCTTATTGTTTAATAATATATTTAGCTTGCAAGCTAAATATATTTAGTTTAACAACTTTCGGAAGGGGACTTATATCCCACCAAAAGCTAAGTTATTTGAGAATAGCTACCCCCACTTGTAGAAGATGAGAGTATTATGCCTTCCGAAATTGTTGTTAAAATCCAGTTAAATCTTCTAAATCTAATTCTAATTCTTCTAAAGCAGTAACTGCATCTTTTTCACCTGTAAGAACAGAATGAACAGCAGTGAAGAATAATGTAGATACTTCATTATATCTAGGTGCAGTAGCAGTTGAAGGACGCGCTACAGCATTAATAAATACATCATATAAGTTTCCGAAGAATGGGGTTGCTTCTAAAACATCTGCATCTTGATAAAGAGCCATAATTGTTGGATTGAGAGAAGCTTTAACCGCACGGATTTTTTGCTCTTCATATGAAGCTAAGAATAAAGCTACATCAGCAGCAACCTCTGGATGCTTACTATATTTACTTACAGCTAATTGCCATCCACCTAGTGAAGCAGCACCCTTACCGCTCTTACCAGCAGGAAGTGGAGCAACATCAAAGAGACCCTTAATTGCACTATCATCAGCATGACCTAAAGAATATGCATAAGGCCAATTTCTCATGAATGCAGCATTACCAGCTTGCCACATATTCCGAGCATCCTCTTCACCAAAACCGATTACACCATTTGGAGAGATAGTTCCAACCCATCTAGCTGCACTATCAATAATCTCAACAGCATTTGGATTATTGATAGTAATCTTCTTATCAGGGCTGATAATAGTACCACCACCATTAGCAGCGATCCACTCTAATGCGTCACAAGTTAAACCTTCATAAGCATTTCCTTGCCATACATAACCCCATAAATCTTGATTACCAGCAGCACGTTCGCCACTTTGAATGGTTCCAGCCGCTTTTTCTAACTCTTCCCAAGTACTTGGAACATCTAAGTTATATTTCTCTAACAAGTCACTACGATAATATAAGAGACCTGCATCTGTAAACCAAGGAATAGCAACCAAACGTCCATCAACTGTATTATTTTCAATGATTGCTGGGAAATGCTGACCAGCTACATCTTTTGCACCATATTGGTTAAGATCAACCAAATGTTCAGCTAAATCGCCAGGCCAAATTACATCAATTTGATATACATCTACTTCTGAGCTTTTTGCTTCAAAGAATTGAAGATATAAACCAAGACGATCTTGAGCTAAGTCTGGAGTATCTAAAACTTTTACAGTTACATTAGGATGATTTTCCATATAACGCCCTGCAGCCTCAACACTTAGTTCGTACTCTTGTCCTACAGCACCTGTTGCAACAGTAATTTCAATCTGCTCAGCTAATACTAAACTACTACCCATAACACCTAAAACCATAACTATAGCCATAAAAAACACAAAACTTCTTTTCATCGTTATCCTCCTTTATACTTTTGATAAGATTAAACACCTAGTCTAAAACTTTAGTTCATCTCCTTTCTAATAAAAATATATGTATAAAATAAAAACTTATTAATCTAAATTAGTTTATTTATAAATGTATGAAACGGATTACATTAAGATATAAAATTAAGATATAAATTATACTTTATATCTTAATGTTGATTCTCTAATAACTAATTTATGGGGTAAAATAAGCTGGATCTCATTATCTTTTCTTTTTTCTATAATATTGATTAAAATCTGGGCAGATTTTTTACCCATCTCAACCATAGGCTGCGCTATAGTTGAGATAGTTGGATGATAAAAACTTGCAATCTCAAGATTATCAAACCCCATTATTGAAATATCTTCAGGTATTCGATACCCTAAACCGTTCGCTGCTTTAATAGCACCAATAGCTGTCTCATCACTAATTGCAAAAATAGCTGTTGGTCGATCAGGCAACTCCAATAATTCTCTTGCTACCTTTTCCGCAGTGGCAAAAGTGAAATCCCCCAGTTTTAGATAATCATCTCGAAAAAGTAAATTCGCTTCTTCTAAAGCCTTTTTATAACCTTCTATTCTATCAAGCGAGGAACACTCATCATAAGGTGGTCCAGCGATTATTGCAATTTTTTTATGTCCCAATGAAATCAGATGTTTTGTAGCATCATAACTCCCACTGACATTATCAATATTGACAAAAGGAATTTGAGGATAATTAGCAACACTTCTTGAAATTAGCACATATGGCAAAGGTAAACTTTCTAGCATTTTGATTTTATTCTCATCCAAACGATGGCACATAAAACAAAAACCTTGAGCACGTCGTTCCATAAGAGTTTGTAAATATTTTGCCTCTCGTTCTTCACTATAATTAGTATTCATCAACACAACGTCATATTCTAGATTATAGGCAATTTCTTCAATTCCCTTCAAAACTTTGGAATAAAAAGAATTAGATATATCTGGTAAGATGATTCCAATCAATTTGGTCGCTTGCTTTCTAAGTTGTCTTGCAACCATATTGGGCAGAAAATTTAATTCTTCTATCGCTTCAAGAACGGCTTTTCTTGTATCTTCACCAACTAGATTACTATTATTCAATACTCTTGAAACTGTTGCTTTAGAAACCCCAGCTAACTCAGCAACATCATTCACAGTAACCACGTTAGAACGATTCTTTTTCCCTGGTTGATAATTATATTTTTGAATAACTTTTTTAATTCGTTCAGCAGTCTGAAACGCCACTTTTTCAGGAGAATTCAAATATCTTGAAACAGTTGCTGTAGAAACTTCTGCTTCACGTGCTATATACTCTATTGTAATATTACTTATCATAACAGACCTCTCTTTTGTATGTAATGGGTTTCATTCCTGTGATTATAATATCTCATTTAAATATAATTGTCAAGCATTTTTTGAAATTTCTGAATAATTCGACAGTTTTCTTTATTTATGTATGAACTGACTTGCTAAGCCAAGTTAAGGGTCAAGGTACATTTAGAAAAATTTTAATGTACCTTGACCCTTAACTTGGCTTAGCTCCACTTCACAACTAAAATCCAAAATTCAGATTTACCAGAAGAGAAAATCCATGCATCTGCTCTAAAGGCTGATTTCCTTCTAGTGGATTCTTTCCTTGTTTCCAGTTTCCAAGAATATGTGAATAATAATAACCTGCTTTCACTTCCAAATCCATATAACGCTTAATAGAATAAGATGCCCCTACCTGAGGTTTAATCATGAATACTGGAACTGTCATTACCGTTTGATAAGAATTACTAATGCCATCTTCAATATCAGTAGCAGTATCTTTTATAAGTTCCAATTTATACTTTCCTAAAGACGCAGAACCTCCTAAGCTAAACCCAATAAAATCTGACAGTGTAAAAATTTTATCCAAACCAAAACCACCATGAGTAAAGGATAAATTAGCATATTGACCATTTTCCGCGGTTGAAGAAAGTGAACCACTGGCCCCAAAGTTACTATATCGAAGATTTTTGTCATTCTGAGCTAATAATCCTCCACCAAAGATAATCATTGTCGATCCGAAAGAATTGTATCCATTTTGGGTTAAAAGTGAGTTAAGTTCAACCATATCAATCTGTAATACCTCTATCATCCCACCGCCACCACTATTTTGAATCAAGAGATTTTCTTCTGCGAAACTTGGTAAAGTAGCTAAAAACAAACAAAGTAATAATGTAATTAATAAGTTCTTTCTCACAATAATTCCTCCTATTTTTATCATCTAGAGTCAATGTAATAATCACAATATCCTGCTAATGGGCATTCCTCACAATTAGGTTTTCTTGCTTTACATATTCTTCTACCGTGAAAGATTAGATAATGATGTGCTTTTGACCATCTCTCTTTTGGTATAGCATTTTGCAATTGTTCTTCAGTTTTTAGAACATTCTCAGCATTAGCAATACCGATTCTATTAGAAACCCTAAAAACGTGAGTATCTACAGCTATAGCAGGTACATTAAAAGCATTACTTAAAACTACATTTGCGGTTTTCCTTCCAACTCCCGCCAGTTTCATCAGTTTTTCTTTACTATCTGGAATCTCACCATTATACTCATTTACTAAAACTTTACTCAACTTTTTAATATTTTTCGTCTTATTTCTATATAGCCCGATTTCTCGAATACAATGCTCCAACTCCAGTTGATCAGCTTTCAAATAATCCTCTGGAGAAGAATATTTCGCAAATAGAGTCTTTGTAACTTCATTAACTTTTTTATCAGTTGTTTGCGCACTCAGAACTGTGGCTATAAGAAGTTCAAATGGCGTAGTGTAATGTAATTCACATTTAGCATCTGGGTAAGTTTCATCCAAAATATCTAATATCTTATTAATTTCTTTACCTGCTTTAGACATACTAACCTCTAGTTTTCTCAATCCTCTTCACTCCTCTTTATCTGCTTACCTTTAATGAAGAGAAAACACCCAACCCCAATTAATATTATTCCACTCAGATAACCAAATAACTCACCAATATTGATAAATTCAAACTGCTCACTTAAAATTATTAAGATACCAAAACATGTTAACCCTCCTGCTGGAAAAAGTGGCCAACTCCGTGCTCCCCAATCTTCATCATGAAAAGTTCTTGTATGTAAATAAACAACAAGAAAAGCTATAGCTAAAAAGATAAAAAACATTCCTCCTCCTAAATTATCAAAGAACCTCACATTTTCCAGATTCGCAAAAAGGTTAATTGCAAATAAAACATTTCCAGGAATTAAAAAACCTATATTTCCATAATGCCTGGAACCACCAAAAGTGAAATATGCAAAATAAAATCCACCTGCTATAAAATACAAAAAATGATCACCAGAGATTAGATTATATCTACCTAATAATAAAATAGCTCCTAACATAATTAAAAGAATTCCAAACCATCTACCATCAGACCCATTCTTTCTCATAATTCAACCTCTTTTCTAAATTAAAGTCGATGCAATAACTCCGTTATTACATCTCTTATTTCAAGATTTTCAAAAGAAAGTCCTGCAAAATAAAAAGAAAAGCTGGGCTATTTACCCAGCGATTTGAAAAATCTATATATTGCCAATTATTTAAAAAATATCCTTGAACATTATCTTATTTCCCATTTGCAGGTTCTATATTTATCTGATTTCCCTTTATACGATTATTTTTCATAATCATCAAAACTTCTTTTACATATTCTTTAGGAACTTCAACAAAAGTATATTTTTCATAAACATCAATAGATCCAATTAATTTACCAGACAAACCTGTTTCTCCAGCAATTGCACCAACAATATCTCGTGCTTGAACTTTTTGCTTTCTTCCAACATTTATAAATAATCTTACCATACCTGGTTCTGCGCCAGTATTTTCAAAATCAGGTTGAAAGTCAATCTCTTCTTTCTTATCATCACTCAAAGATAATTTTAACAATGCTGCTGCAATATCCATAGAGGTATAATCTTCATCTAATAACCGTTCAATTAATCTAACATATTTTCCTAACTGTCCTTCATCAATAATCTCTCTTAGATTGTCTAAAAATATGTTTGATTTTATCTCTTCAACATCACTGATAGATGGTACATCACGCCGAGTAATTTTTGTTTTAGTATATCTTTGAATATCTCGTAGTTTGTAAATTTCCTTTCCAACAACAAAAGTAAACGCCTTACCTTCTCTTCCTGCTCTTCCAGTTCTACCAATTCGATGTACATAATACTCTAAATCTTGTGGAACATCATAGTTAAAAACTACTTCAATATCATCAACATCAATTCCACGCGCTGCTACATCGGTGGCAACTAAAATTTCAACAGTACCTCTTCTAAAGTTAGCCATAACTCTATCTCTTTGAGTTTGTTTCAAATCCCCATGTAATCCATCTACAAAATATCCCCTAGTTTGAAGTTTAGTAACCAGTTCATCTACTTGCCTTTTAGTATTACAAAATACTAATGCCAATTTAGGGTTATACATATCAATCAAACGTGATAAAATCTCTAATTTAGTTCTTGGTTTTACTTCAAAATAAACTTGCTCAATACTTGGAACTGTCAATATCTTATGAACTACCTTAACAAACACAGGATTCTTTTGATATTTTTTTGTAAGATCTAAAATTGGCTTTGGCATAGTAGCAGAAAATAATATTGTTTGTCTTTCATGAATATCTTGTAAGATTGTTTCAATATCTTCTCTAAAACCCATATCTAACATTACATCTGCTTCATCCAAAACTACCATTTTTACATGATCCATTTTAAGAGTGCGTCGTCTCATATGATCCATTACTCGACCAGGTGTACCAATTACTAACTGTACTCCTTTTTTTAATGCTCTAATTTGACGATCTATTGGTTGACCTCCATAAATAGGTAAATTAACAATACGAGTATATTTCGCTAGTTTTCTTACCTCTTCAGCAACCTGAATTGCCAATTCTCTTGTAGGGCATAAAATCAATGCTTGAACTTTTTTTAGATCAGGATTTACCATCTCTAAAATTGGTAGCGTAAATGCTGCTGTCTTGCCAGTACCAGTCTGGGATTGACCAATTACATCTTTCCCTTCTAATAATGGAGGAATTGCTTGAGTCTGAATCGGAGTAGCCTCCTCAAAACCCATGTCTTGGATTGCTTTGTTTATATTCTTTGACAGATTTAAATCTTCGAATCTTATTTTTTGCATACTTTTTTCCCCTTTCTTTTCTATAAATCATAAGTCGACCCTAATATTTTTATAAGTATATGTACTAATATTGTTACCAATTATGAAAATATTATTACAAAAAACATTATAAAAATATGATTATCACAAACACATAATACTATACAACACTAATGTATTTAATGCCCAACTTATTCCCATTATATACATCCTACATTATTGCAAAACAAATAATAAGCAGTCAGGGTGAAGAAACCTTTCCTGACTGCTTTCTTAATTTATAAGAACAAGAAAAAATTATTTATTTTTACTGATCAAAGTGGAAGTATATTTTTCCCATATACTTCATTCAATACCTGTGCAAGTGCAGTATAAATAGCAGACAATCCACAAATAATTCCCTCATAACCAGCGATTTGCTTAATCATTGTGCTATGAGTTGCATCTCCCAATGCTAATAAAAAGAATAATAACGTCAATGAACCAAAAACAAATTGCATAGCTCTATTTTGCTTTAAAGTTCCAATAAACATAAATAGAGTAAAAAGTCCCCACATAAAAAGATATGCAACCATTGCGCTATTTTCTGGTACAGGGGTCAGTCCCATTTTAGGAAACACTAATAACCCAGCAAAGGACATCCAAAAAAAACCATAGGATGTAAATGCAGTCGTTCCAAAAGTGTTATTTTTCTTCCATTCCATTATTCCTGCAATAACTTGAGCAATTCCTCCATAAAAAATACCCATTGCTAAAATCATTCCACCTAACTTAAAAAAACCAGCATTATGCAAATTCAACAAAACAGTTGTCATACCAAATCCCATTAAGCCCAAAGGAGCCGGATTCGCAAAGTTATCCTTAATAACTATTGCCCTTTCTTCGGCAATTTGTGCTGCAGCGTTTTTCATTTTTTACCTCCTAATACTGTATGATTCATAAAGACACTAATCATTATAGCATCATCACAATGATTATTCAATAGTTATTAAGAGGTTTTTTATCTTTAAGTTGCAGAAATTTGACCCTTTTTGTATAAATATTTTGCTCCTAAAATTGAACTTAACACACAAATAGGTACTGTTATAGCTGTTGGAAAGTCACCAATTAAATAAAATACTATACTAATTGCCAAAGGAACAACTGCTAATTTCCATTCTTTAAAAATGTAATAAGCACCTAAAGCTCCAAATAAAGCAGGTAAAATTTGTTCAAAAGCTGGTTGAAATATTGAATTAGTCAATTTTTCTGATATAGGAACTATCATGATCATACTTATTAGCAACAAGAGTTCTGACACTATAACAGAACCTGCCATAGCAATAATAGATATGATATTCCCCTCTTTTGTTCCAGGTTCTACATTCACAACTTCCATGCCTATTGCACTACTGGGGACTTTCAAATTTGCAATATTACCAGTTGTATAAGCCATATAAATACCACTACTACCTAATATAGGATAAAAAGAAAGTATTTCTGCTATTGAAAGAGGGATCATGAAAGATGAAATAGTTATAATTCCTTTTACCAAGCTATTTAGTGGAGGAAAAATTCCATAAAACATCCATATAAAAACAGGAACGATTAATACAGATATGATTATTATTAAAATAGTTATCCTTCCGATTTTATGTACTGAATTTTCAAATTTTTCTTCAGGTGTTATCATTTTTATACCACCTTTCTTAAAATATTATGAAAATAATATCGCAGAAAACATTGCGCCTATCATGCTGATAGCAAGTGCAAATTCTTTTAATTTAGTCATTTTACATTTCACCACAAGCAATGCACAAATACTCATTATTATTGCCCCTGAAATTAAGGTCAGTAATGGCAAACCTCCTTTGGTAATAGGTGCGGCTATAAAAACTGAGATTACACCAAAAAAAGCTGCATTTGAAATGATTTTCATCCATTGAGCATCACGCTTTTCAATCCTTTGATAACCTTTCTTTATTTTTTTTAGAAAGAAAAATACAATTAAACTTGACCACATCGCACCAATTGTCATTATCCAAACAGAATTAGCAAAAACCTGAGCCGTATAACCGTCTCCCCCTAGACCACTTACTCCCATCGATTCGGCACCAATGCCCGCTGCAAGTAATTCATATGGCCCAGAACCTATCACGGATAATCTAATCCATGGAACAGGGATTCCCAATACAGGAATCATTGCCATAAAAGTCAGCACAATCGCAATCGAAGGTACAATTGCAGAAATAATCCCTGCTCTTAATCCACTTAACATTTTCTTACTATTAAGACCAATTCGCTTTCCTTCCTTCCAAGCTAAACGTATAAATAAGATCGCCTGGATAAAAATAATAAATAATATAAAAAAACCCCAAACATATAATTGACTACTATTAGCTAGATTGAAATAATCCTTCATTCACTCATCCTCCTATTTTTTTCTCAATACTTTGCCACAAGATTTTCGATTATAGTTACCATTTTCAATTTGAACATTTCCATTTACAATCACATAATCTATTCCTTCAGGATATTGACCTGGATTTTCATAGGTACCTCTATCGCTAATCTTCTCATCATCAAAAATCACAATATCTGCATACATACCTTCCTTCAGTAATCCACGTTCCTTTATTCCTAGAAATATTGCTGGAAGAGATGTAATTCTCCTTATACCTTCCTCTAATGTAGCCACACCTTCTTCACGAATCAATTTGCCCAAAAAGCGTGGAAAAGTTCCAAAATTCCTTGGATGCCCTTTATAATCATAAATATTATCAGGCAGAGCAAAACCATCAGTACCTATTGCTATAAAAGGTTTTTTTGCAACATATTTTAAATCTTCTTCACAAGTTACTTTACAAATGACACTTACTGAACAATATTCTACTAATAATAATTCACATACAGTATGTATTGGTTTTTTATCCCATAAATCAGAAACTTCTGCAACCGTCATACCTTCTAAACTTTTATTTTTTTCACTCTTTACTTCTGCAATAATAATGCTACTCCAATAGTCTGCATCTTTCTCTCTCATTTCTATCTCTAAATCCTTTAAAATCTTTTCATCTTTCAATCTTTCTATTAATTTTTCATTACCACCTTCATGCATCCATTTAGGTAAAAGTGAAATCAAGGGTTCATTTGTGCCAATATAAGGGTAGAAATCGCAAATTATATTAACTCCTCTTTTTCTTGCTTCTTCAACCAGTTCCAATGCTTCTTTTACTTTTCCCCAATTTTTCTTACCCATAGATTTAATATGTGAAATATCAACAGCAACACCTGATTCTTCAGCAACTTTTATTATCTCTTTTACAGATTCAATAAGATGATCACCCTGATCTCTCAAATGACACGTAAAAACACCGTCATATCTTTTTACTACTTTAGCTAATTCAATCAATTCAGATGTATCTGCGAAACATCCAGGAGGATAACCCAATCCGGTACTTAACCCATAAGCTCCATCTTCCATTACTTCTACTAACAATTTCTTCATTTTCTCTACTTCTTCCTCAGATGCCTTTCTTGCTTGAAATCCCATTACAAGCATTCTTAGAATACCATGTCCAACAAGAGATAGGAAATTTACACCTATTCCCTGTAAATCAACTTTGTTTAAACAATCCTTTGCTGAAAGCCAATCAATATTCAATTTTATATTATTTGATTTCAATAGTAATTCAAAGTGAGGTAAACTTTCCTTCGTGACGGGAAAAAGTGAGTAACCACAATGACCCGTTACTTCAGTAGTAATTCCTTGAAAAATTTTATTGCTTTCAAAAGGGGCATTTAAAATATTAAAATCAGAATGACTATGAATATCTATAAAACCAGGTGATACTACCTTGTTAGTTGCATCAATTTTTTTTTCAGCACTTTCTGATTTTAAATTGCCAATACTTACTATTCTTTTGTTCAGAATACCTATGTCAGCTATATAGCCAGAATTCTCTGTACCATCAATAATGTACCCATTTTCGATCATTAAATCATACATTTAATTACTCCTCCCTGCTTTTTTATAATAACCTTAATGATTATATATATATTCTATTTTTAGGATTCTCAACCCTTCTTTTTTTTTAAAAAAAAAGAAGGGTTAAATAAGATATAAAAATGGTTTAAATTAATTAACTCAGAACCATCTTTATATCTTATTTAACCCTGTGAACAATTTTATTCATTTTTATTCATAATTAACTCAACTGAGAAAGTTATGATTCTAAACTTTTTCTGGTGTTTGAAAAGCTCGATTCAGTGCATCTTCATATTCACATAAATTTAATGTAGCAATTCTATTCACTGTATCCATACCATCAATTCGTCTCTTTTCATTATCAAAATTTTCCTTTAGATTATTAATTTCTTCGCTAATTAATTGGGAAACTGAGCGGTCTCTTAAAGTATATTGTTGACTAATAAAATTACCCCTTTTTGTAAACATTATCTTTAATGTTTACAAAAAGGGGTGCTTTTACGCACTCTAAATCAGATTTCTATTAATTCTTCAAGCTTTTATGCTTCAGTTTTACCTGTAAAATGGAAACCATTAATTTTAAGTGCAGGGACGTAATAATTGAAATTACCATCTGCAAAAAGCGTCCGTGCACGTTCCTGTGAAATAGCCTCTACACGATTAAAAGCTTCCATCATATTTTCTGTAAAGCGCATGTTTTTAATGGCACCAACAATTTTTCCCTTCTCTATTTTAAAGACCCCATCTCTTGTTAAACCAGTCAATATTCCTTTACGAGGATCAATAATATTCATATAGTGGAACCGTGTTATCAATAAACCATTTTCTGTATTCTGGATAATCTCTTCTACACTCTGATCCCCTGATGACATAACAAGATTACAAGGTAATCCGCCTAAATCAACCACATTTAAAGAGTGACCGGTAGAATCTACTCCATCTTTAATTCCACTGGCTTGATCATATAATAAATCTTTCGCTACACCATTTTCAATAATTTTCACTTTTTGCCGTTGTGTACCTTCAAAATCAAAAGGCAAAGAAATAGTATTCTCATCAGTATAATCATCAATAATGGTAATCTTTTCATCAAAGATTTTATTACCTTTTTTATCTATCAAGAAGCTACTACCGTTTTGAATACTCTTACCACTAAAACCGATATAAGCAAAATAGGTAAGAATGTCCCCAACTGCGAGAGGTTCTAATATAACAGTATAAGCACCTGGTTCTAAACCTTCAGGATCTTTGTTCATCTTTGCTTTATCATAAGCAGTTTTAAAACCGCCAATAATATCAATATCTTCTATGCGATTGGAGAGAAATTCTGCATAGCCTGAACCTCCAGTTTCCGAGATAATTAAAGTTGAAAATTCTAAACTATTAATTCTATTATAACGTTTAATCCCTGTAGAATTTCCATACGCGAGATTCTTCTCTTTATAAGATAAAGCACCATAGGCTTTATAACCTGTTTCCAAAATGTTAATTCCCTTCTGGATAACTTTAGCCCTTTCCTCTATACCAAATAAATTAACTAAATCGTTGCTATAATCATCATTCTCAATCAACTCAGGAGAAGAAATCAAAGGTAGTTCTAACTCTCCTTCTAGAAGAAACTCCAAATTAGTAAGTGCATCTTTCACAGTCTCCCTTAATCCATCTTCGTTATAAAGAGAGGTTTTGATCTTACTTTGTTTTTTTCCATCAAAAATCGTTATAGATACCGTCGTTTCATCTTGAAAAACATTCTGATGAATTTCAGAATTCGCAAAACGAGTTAAACCCTCTTCAGAAGAGAAAACTATAACTTGTGTATCATAACCTTCAGCCTCTTTGATAACAAAATCTATAATATCATAAGACAGATTTTTACTTAACATCAGCTACACCTACCTTAATCTTTCTAAACCTTGCTGGAGCAGTGCCATGGCCTACATGAGCTACTTGCATTGGCTGACCTTTACCACAATTAGGTGTTCCATACATTTTCCAGAATTTTTCATTAGCTATACCATCACATGAACCCCAAAACTCAGGAGTAATCCCTGTATAAAGTGGATTTTTAAAGATCTTACCTGTCAATTTACCATCCTTAATTTCAAAAGCAAGCTCACATGAAAACTGGAAATTTAAACGCTTATCGTCTATACTCCAACTTTTGTTAGTATTAAAATAAAAACCATAATCTATTCCTGCTATCAATTCATCCAATTCTAAATCACCTGATAATAGATTAATATTTGTCATCCGTACTATTGGCATCCTTCCCCATCCATCTGCTCGGTTAGCGCCATTGGACAGTTGACCTAGTTTATACCCAGTATCTCGAGAACTAATAAAATTCTTAAAAACTCCCTTTGTAATAATCTCTGTTTTTTGACCCTTCACACCATCATCATCATAACCAAAAGTTCCCAAGCCTCCTTCTACATTAGCATCAGCTACTACATTTACACATTCAGAACCATATTTGAATCCAATCATGTCAGGATTAATAAAACTCGTTCCTGCATAACCTGCCTCAGATCCAAAAACACGATCTAATTCAATCGGATGTCCTATACTTTCATGAATCTGTAATGCTAATTGAGAACCGTCAATTATAATGTCATAAACTCCTGAAGGACACTCTTCAGCATTAAGAATAGCAACAGCTTCTTCAGCAACTCTTCTAGCGTTTTCTACTAATTTTTGTTTTAATATATATTCATAACCTGCTGTTCCATGATTTCCCCTAAAAGAATTAGGATATGTACGCTTTTGCATATCTTTCTCATTAACCGCTATTGCTGTAATTCCACAACCCGATTCATATAAACTTTGAGTAATATATGAACCTTCAGTATCAGCAAAAATTTTCTTTTCACGTCTAAAATCCATACTCCCCTGAGTCATAAAAAGGTTAGCATGTTTTCTCATTTCAGCTTCTGCATTAAAGAGTAATTCTAATTTATCTTTTTTCGATACAGTAAAAGGATCTATTTCAATTGGTGTTTCATAATGATCAACAATAACTTCTTTCTCAGCTAACATAATTTTTTCTCTCTGAACCAGCCGGCTAGCTTTAGCAATCTCCAATGCTTTAAAGGCTGTTTCTTCTATTTTAGACAACTCCTGAGAACTAGCAAAACCCATCGAACCATCCAAGTACACTCGAATTCCATAACCTTGACTACGTGATATGGATAGATCACTTACTTTACAATTTTCTGTACTCAAATTTTCTTTAATGATATCATTGAATCGAATATCAGCATAATCCACATTATGTTTTTTCAAGGTTTCTAATACTTTAAACATCTTTTCTTTCATTCAAATTCTCCTTTCAGAAACTTTATATATAACTATATTATACACCCCTAAAATAACTCCTTTAACAATTACGTTTTTTACTAAAAAAGGTCTGAAAAAAATTCAGACCTTTAAAACACCTATTATACAATTTTAGTTTCGCTAACCGACTTTTTAGATGATTTTCTTAAAGTATTTGCAATAGCCTTATAAACCGTAACGGTAACGACCGAATTAATACCAGCTTTAACTAAATTAAACGGAATAAGAATTGGGAGAATCATCCCTTTAACTGCATCATAAGGTGTTCCCCAAAATCTAACTGTAAAGAAAAGATTTGCTGGAATCATAATTAAAGCCATTGATATCGAACCAAATATTAGCGCAATAACCGCACCCAAAAAATTACGTTTCCTTTGATAAATCGTTCCTGCTACTAAAACAAATGTACCAGTTGCAATGACATGCATAACAGCACCAACCCAACCACTTGCTGCACTAACAGTCATAGCTTGAATTAAAGAAACCACAAGGGTAATTAATATTCCTGTCACAGGTCCATACATAAATGTTCCAATTAAGATTGGAATATCTGCTGGATCATATTCTAAGTACGGAGCTGCAGGAATAATTGGGAAATGAATATTCATAACCAGAAAAATTGACATCGCTGCAAGAATAGCCATCCTAACCATTTTTTTTGTACTAATTTTCATAACATCCCACTCCTTAATAATAAAATAAAAAACCCTGAAGAAACTAATCTCTTCAGGGCATATAAATGCTTATCAACACTCTCCTTCTCTCATCCGGACTTTAACCGTCGGTTCTGGAATCTAACCAGATCTGCCATACGCAAACATATGCGTAATTAAGCTCGTGGACTTTAACCACCGATTGGGAATCTCACCCTACCCTGAAGGCATATTTATTAAGTTTTTCAATTTAAACTTCAAACACTAATAAAAGAATAACAAAGAAATTGATGTTTGTCAAGTAGAATATATTAAAGTCAGCTCTAACGAGTAAAAATTTATCCAATCAATAACACAGAAAATTTATTCATATCTAAATGTAAAATTTTACCATTTGAGTTCTGAGATTTTTTTAGAAAAAAGAATACAGCATTTTTTTTGCTTGAGAAATTTTAAATTTTTTCATAGTTTTTACCTTTCATCACCTCCATGGTATCATTACTATATTTATAAATGTCTTATTTGAATGCGCTTATTTAAACTAATAATATCTTCAACAGTTAATGTATCTCGTCGGAATGATTCCAGTAT
>DAOVRZ010000164.1:0-7259 GCA_030627905.1 Halanaerobiales bacterium | reverse complement strand
TTAATAGAGGTTGCGAATCCTACTAAAATCGTCTTAATAGAGGTTGCGAATCCTACTAAAATCGTCTTAATAGAGGTTGCGAATCCTACTAAAATCGTCTTAATAGAGGTTGCGAATCCTACTAAAATCGTCTTAATAGAAAGCTGAGATTTCTATCTCAGCTTTTTGTCATGGGAGAAATATTATGAAATGGTATACTGTTGAAGAAAAATTTTTAACTTATCTTAGAAATGTAGAAAAAAGAATTCCAAAGATAGATTATGGTGACGATAAGTTTAAACCGTTTTTTGGAAAACTCTTTGAAATTGGCGATTTAGTTTATATTACTCAAGTTTCATCTCGAAAACAACGTTATTTGAAGATGAAAGAAAACTTGGATTTTATTAAATTGTATGATAGTAAAAATGATAGTAAAAAAATTATTGCAGTAGTTAATCTTAACTATATGTTTCCAGTTCACAAAAGTAAATTAATTGAGGTAGAATACAAAAATATTGAAAATTTTAGGACTTTTAAGGATACTTCAAAGAAGAACAGTTACATAGTTTTACTAAAAAAGGAAATGAAAGAAATAAGGGATAGAAATGTTAATGATAAAGCTGTTGCTTTGTATAAAAGGAAATATGATTATCCAGAAGATAGAGTTTCATTAAGATGTTTTGATTTTAAACTACTAGAGCAAAAATGTATAGAATATACACAACAGTTAGAAAGTATAATGAATAAAGAAATAGCGGTTGCGAAAGAGAAATCACTTGAAGAAAACTAAGACTTCCTTAATTCGGAGGTCTTTTTTTGTACAATTTTTAAATAGAAACGTTATTTTTTTATGAGTTCCCTTTAATGATATCTATTAATCTCAACTGAAATTTAATAAATAATTACCCCAACCACTCCCGATAAAAATATCACCAAGATTGGATGAATTTTAGTTTTAACCATTACAAGAAAAACAGCTCCACCGATTAAATAACTTTTCCAGTCTATCATGCTGAATTTACCTATAGATAAACCTGCAGCGAAGATTAAACCAATTACTGTTGGTCGTAAAAAGGTCAGAATTGTTGTTGTATGAGGAGAATTTTTTACTTTATTAAAAAAATGTGCGAGTATAAGAACAAGAATCAAGGAAGGAGTAATAACTCCCATTGTTGCTAAAATTGCTCCTGATAGTGAAGAAATTTTAAAACCGACAAAAGTACCACTGTTGACTGCTATTGGCCCTGGAGTCATTTCAGCAATGGCAATGATATCAACAAAGTCTTTTAAAGATAGCCATCCATGGGTTAATAGTTCATTTTGTATTAATGAGATCATGGCATATCCTCCGCCAAACCCGAAAAGTCCGATTTTAAAAAATGATAGGTAAAGGGTAATTAGTAGTTTCATTTATTTCACCTCATTATTCTTCCTGGTTTTTTGTGGTTAACAGGACTTTATTATTTATTACATTATAGATAAGTCCAAAAATTGCAGCACCAATTATTAAAAATACGGGGCTGATTCCAAAATAAGTTTTCGCAATGACTGTAACTATAAATGTACCTCCGAGCATTGGGAACCAATTAATATTTTTGCTAAGTTTAAAGGCTGAATAGAGGATTAAGGCAACAACTGCTGGTCTAATACCCATGAAAGCGCGTGTTATCAAGGGGTTATTGCTAAATTGTTCAAAAAAACTAGCGATGATTAGAATGATTGTGAATGAAGGGAGAGCAATGCCAAAGACTGAAATGATTGCTCCAGGTATGCCGCTTAAGTTGTAGCCGATGAGGACTGAAAGATTTACGGCGACTGGCCCGGGAACTGTTTGGGTCAGGGAAATCGAGTCAACGAATTCATCTTTTTCAATCCATTTATGTTTTTCAACGATCTCTTTTTCGATCAGAGGGATCATTGCAAATCCACCACCAAAGGTGAACATGCCGATCTTGAAAAAGATTGAAAAGAGTTTGAGTAATAGTTTGAAATTGCTATCTTTTTTTTTCATGTTTTTCACTCCTTTACTTCCTCACTTCTATAGCTTAAATATATTGTTTTTTTGGAGGAATGTCAAGTTAGTACTTATTATATTTTGTGTTTATGAAGGAATGGGAATTTAGATGCAGAAAAAATAAATATATGATGAAATTAGGGGGATGGGAATAGTGAAACGATATGAGGAAGAAAAGTTAAAGACCATCCTGGATGCAGCTCATAATGCTATTGTTGCTGTAGATGAACAGGGTTATATTACAATTTTTAATTATGCTGCTGAAAAGATTGTTGGAAAGAAAGCAAATGAAGTTATGGATAGACCAGTGGATGAAGTGATTCCTGCTACTGGGCTTAAAACTGTTTTAAGAACTGGACAGGCTGAATATTCCCGTAAAATGAAGGTTGGGGAAGTGATGGTATTAACCAACCGTACTTCAATTATTAAAGATGAAGAGATAGTTGGCGCAGTGGCAATTTTTCAAGATATTTCAGAGATGGAGTTTATTAGTCAGGAATTAAAAGAGATTAAGGAGTTAAATCAGGAGTTGGATATAATTATTGAATCCATCTCTGACGGTATTTATATTACTGATGGCGAAGGAACTACATTAAGAATAAATAGTGCATATGCAAGAATTACTGGTATTAAAGGTGAAGAAGTTATGGGGCGGCATATGAAAGAATTAGTAGAAGAAGGTGTTTACTCTGAATCAGTGAGTCTTTTAGTAATGGAAGAACGGGAACCTGTTACGATTATTCATGAGATCAAAACAGGAAAAGAGGTATTAATTACTGGAATTCCTGTGTTTGATGAAGATGGAGAGATAGTTCGTGTCGTAACTACCGTGCGTGATTTAGCAGAATTAAATACGTTAAAACAACAGCTTGCAGAAACACGAAAATTGAGCAGACGATATCACTCAGAATTAGCACAACTTCGCTTGCAACAGCTTGATCTTGAGGATGTAGTTATCCAAAGTGATGCAATGCAAAATGTAATTAAACTTGCGTTAAGAGTTGGTGAAGTAAATTCGACAGTTTTAGTTACTGGTGAGTCCGGGGTAGGAAAAGAGATTGTAGCCAGTGTTATCCATCGTACTCAACATGAAGATAAAGGGTCATTGATTAAGGTTAATTGTGGGGCAATACCTGAAAATTTGTTGGAATCAGAACTATTTGGTTATGATAAAGGAGCTTTTACTGGCGCGCGTAAAGAAGGAAAACCTGGACTTTTTGAACTTGCTGAAGGTGGGACTCTCTTTTTAGATGAGATAGGTGAGCTTTCATTGAACTTGCAGGTTAAGCTTTTAAGAGCCATTCAAGATAAGGAAATAGTGCGTGTAGGTGGAATAACTCCGATAAAAGTTAATACACGGATTATTACTGCGACTAATCGAGATTTAGAGCAGATGATCATTGAAGGAAAGTTTAGAGAAGATTTATACTATCGGTTAAATGTAGTTCCAATCTATGTGGCTCCTTTAAGAGAAAGACAGGAAGATATTATTCCATTGATTTATCATTTTCTTGAGCGATTCAATGTTCAATTTAAGACCATTAAGAAGTTTGATTCTGAAGCATTGCAGATGTTGGAAATATATGATTGGCCCGGGAATGTTCGCGAGTTAGAAAATACGGTTGAAAGATTAGTAGTCTTAACAAATTATGATCTAATAAAAGCATCTGATTTACCAGAATATATTCGTTCAGAAGATATCTTGAAAACTCCTTCAGATATAATTGTACCTAATCTAATGCCACTTAAAGAAGCAGTGGAAGAGGTCGAAAAGCAGTTGATTATGAAGACTTTGCAAAAATATTCTACTACTCGTGAAGTTGCGAAAGCTTTGGGGGTAAGTCAGCCGACAATTGTGCGCAAAATGAAGAGGTATAAATTATAATTTTGGCTATGGTGAAGAAAAGAGAAGGGAGGAAACGATTATGCAACTTACGGAGAATTTGGGGCAGAAAATTGTAGAAAAAACAATGAACGTTCTTGGTAGAAATATTAACATCATGGATCAGGATGCGATTATTGTTGGTAGTGGAGATAAAAAAAGGATTAATACTTTCCATGAAATAGCCGCTCATGTAATTAAAACTGGAAAGACATTTATTATAAAAGAAAAAGATGTTGATCAATTTAAGGGTGTAAAAACTGGAATTAATTTACCAATTAAATTTAATGATAATATAATTGGTGTTGTTGGAATAACAGGAAAAGTAGATGAAGTTAGGGACTATGGTGAGATAGTAAAAAATTTGGTTGAATTAATGCTTCAGCAGGAGTTTTTATTACGTGAGTTTGAACTAGAAAACAAGATGCGGGAGAATTTTTATCAACAATTATTAAACAATAAGGTTGATGATAAAGAATCGTTAAAAGAGAGGGTTAAGTTACTTAAAATTGATCCTACATTAAGTCGTGTGGTATTAATGATTAAAGTACGTCCCTTTGATAATAAGTTAATAACTAATCAGCTTAGAAGGTTTAATAACTACCCCAATATCAATAATTTGCAAGATATATTTTTTATAAGAGGCGAAAATTTAGTACTAATTAAATCATTTGAAACTAGCGATTCTCAAAAACAGAATAAAATAATCATGGAACTAGCTAACAGAATTGAAGCTGATTTAAATAAAAGCATAACAAAGTTTGCAATTGGTATAGGTCAAATATTTGTTGAACTTGAAAAATTATATTTATCTTTTCGCGGGGCGAAAAATGCTATAGAAGTTGGAGAAAAGATATATATTAATGCAGAGAGCAAAATATATTCTCTTAATCATCTTGGGTATGATTATTTTCTCCCCTTTATTGATCCTTTTTCAATTGATTATTACTTTAGTCATTTATTTGACCAGAATATATTCGCTAAGGAAGAGATTGGCCAAATACTCGAGTCATTAGTTAACAATAATTTAAATATAAGTAAAGCTGCTAGTGAATTTTTTGTGCATCGTAACACATTATTATATAAACTAGATAAAATAAAGAAAAAGACAGGCTTAGATCCAAAAAATGCAAAAGATCTGTTTACTTTGATCTGGACATATCGATTATTTTTATTTTCAACAAACAAGTAAAGAAGTTAGTCAGTTTGCACAAAAATACCCTTCAAAAAAGGGTATTTTTTTATGCTATTTGTATATAGTATGGATCTACGTTAAATTATATAATGAATATGATATCAGATTTATTTTAGCTTATAACGGAAAAATACGAGTTCTTAGGTAAAAGTACCTCGTAAAAATATTTATAAATTTTAGATAGCATGAGAGGAGTGGGAAATATGAAGGTACTTATAGCTCCTGATTCATTTAAAGGAAGTTTATCAGCTTTAGAAGTTTCAGAAAATATAGAAAAAGGAATCCTAATGTTTTTATCAGATGCAGAAATAATTAAAGTTCCCATGGCAGATGGAGGGGAAGGTACGGTTCAATCTTTGACTGATGCTACAAATGGGAAAAAAATTTATAAAACAGTTACGAATCCGTTAGGTGAACCAATAGAGGCTTATTTTGGTATTTTAGGAGATGGTAAAACAGCGGTTATTGAGATGGCTACAGCTTCTGGTTTACCACTGATACCATTTGATAAAGCTGATCCTAGTAAGACTACTACTTATGGAACAGGAGAACTAATAAAAGCAGCTTTAGATGAAGGAGAGCTAAACCGTATTGAGTCAATTGATATGAGTGGTTTAGATCCTAGAATTAATGAAGTAAAGATTAAAGTAGCTTGTGATGTAACTAATTTATTATATGGCCCTAATGGAGCAGCATACGTTTATGCTCCTCAAAAGGGAGCGGATCCCGAGATGGTAAAAATGCTTGATGACAACTTGCGGTATTTTGCTGATGTTGTGCAAAAAGTATTAGGTAAAGATATTCAAAATATTCCTGGTTCAGGTGCTGCTGGTGGCCTGGGAGCAGGCTTAGTTACTTTTCTAAATGCGGAACTTAAATCAGGTGTAGAGATAGTATTAAATGTAAATGAGCTTAGAGAAAAAATGAAAGATGTAGATTTAGTGATAACTGGGGAGGGAAAGATAGATAATCAAACAGTTAATGGCAAAACACCAATTGGGGTTGCAAAAATTGCTAAAGAGTTTGGTATACCTGTAATTGCTATAGTTGGTACCGTAGATGATCATGCAAATTTAGTCATAAATGCAGGAATAGATGCTATATTCAGTATTATTCAGAAACCAGTATCTATGGAAAAAGCTATAGAAAAAACTCCTAAGTGGTTACAATTAACTAGTGAGCATGTGATGAGAGTATTTAATTTAGGTGGTTTTACTAAATAGTAAATTGTTGAGCTATAAAGAAGAAAATTTAGTTTATTTAGTACACTATTGACATACCATGAAATTTGTTTTATAATTATATTATAAATTAGAAATATAAAAATAAAAAATGAATATAAAACATAATGATGTGTTTTACAATGGCAAAGTGGCCAAAAAGGTATGTTTTTTTCATATTTTTTTGGCCATTTTTTATTAAAATGGATTTTAGATAATGTTCAAGGAGCCAGAGAAAGAGTAGAAAATGGAGAATTGCATAGATACCTGGCTCTCAAAAAGCATTTGGTGTTTGTCCAGGACTACTTGTACTTTGGGCAGGGCTAAAAGCTTTAGAAAGAAAAAATAGTTTAGGTACTATCCCAGAGTTCTATGTTGACTTTGATAAATGGCTTCCAATTATGCATAACCCAGCAAAATATTTCGCAACTTCAGCTGTTAACATTATCAAAGAAGAAGGTATGGAGAATAGATATGCTAGACATATAAAAGTTGCAAAAGCAATGCAATCTGCATTATTAGCACTTGGAAAAGGTGTTGGAACATTGATGAAGGAAATGCTTGATTAAGTAAGAAAATTGTTGCAATTTATTTAATAATGAGTTATAATAAAAGCATAAATAGTATATAAATGGTGGAGAATATAAGAGAACCATTTTATTAACTAAGGTGTTTTAGTGCGCCTTTTAACCTGTTCGGTATGTTCAGGTTATAGTTAATAAGATGGTTTTCTTTTTATTAGGAGGGATAATTAATGAAAGTAGATGTTGTAATTAGTGGCGGTGGTGTAACTGGTACGGCTATTGCCAGAGAGTTATCTCGATTTAATCTGGATGTTGTTCTTGTGGAAAAAGAAGATGATGTAACAATGGGAACTAGTAAGGCAAATTCAGGGATTATCCACGCAGGTTATAATGCAGAGGCAGGAACATTTAAAGGGGAACTTAATGTTAAGGCAAATTCGAAATT